>DUHF01000180.1 GCA_013331015.1 Methanoregula sp. | reverse complement strand
CGATCGTTGACCCCGCCCTCCTCCGCGACGTGGCAGCCGCTATGATCAAGGTGATGGACCTAAACAACGTGGACAAGATCGTGGTTGTCGAAGCCATGGGCATCCACATCGGTTCCGTCCTCTCGACCATGACCGATATCCCGATGACGGTCATGCGCAAGCGGGTGTACAACCTTCCCTGCGAAGTCCCCGTCCACCAGACCACCGGTTACTCGAAAGGAGAACTTTACCTCAACGGCGTATACAAAGGCGACCGCGTGGTCATCATCGACGATGTGGTAAGCACGGGGGGCACGATGCGGGCGCTCCTCAAAGCCCTTGAGATCGCCGGGGCTGAAGTCGTGGATGTCTGCATCGCCATCCAGCGCGGGGATCCCGACATCGGCCGGCCCTATAAACCCCTCGTGAAGATCGAGGTGGACGAAAAGGTGCATGTTGTCAAGCGCTACATCTGACCTGATCGATGAGCTGAAACAACGGGGGGCTAAAAAGGTCGCCCTCCAGTTCCCGGCCGGGCTGAAGCGCAAAGCTGCGGAGTATATCCTTGAACTGAAGGAGGCGGGGTTCGAAGTGATGGTCAGCGGCGATCCCTGTTACGGTGCCTGTGACCTTGCACTCGACACCCTTGAGTATGCCGATGTGCTCATCCACATTGGCCATGCCCCGGTCGATAGCCGGGACAGGGTCATCTTCGTGCCGTATGAAGTGGACTTCGATCTCACGGTACTGGAAAGAGCACTCCCGCTCCTGAAAGGATCAACAACCGGCCTTGTCACCACCGTCCAGCACACCCACCTCATCCCGTCAATGGAATCATTCCTGAAAGGAAAGGGGATCGATGTCCGCGTTGCAGGCGGCAGTGGGCGTACCCCCCTCCGCGGCCAGGTGCTCGGCTGCTGCTTTAGCACGGCACGGGACACGGGGGCGGACGAGATCCTCTTTGTCGGTACCGGTGTCTTCCACCCGATCGGGATCGCCCTCTCCACGAAAAAACGGGTCGTGGCACTCGACCCGCTGGCAGGCACCGTGCAGGAAGCAAACGGCGAGTCGCTCATGCGGAAGCGGTTTGCCGTCATCGAGCGGGCGCGGGGTGCAGCAACGGTCGGCATCATCCTCAGCACCAAGTCCGGCCAGAGCCGGCCGGAACTTGCAAACCTGCTTGCCTCCCTCTCGCCCCGGGCGGTTATCGTAACGATGCAGGAGGTGAGCCCGGACGAGCTCCTCAACCTCGGGTTTGCCGCGTACGTGAACACGGCCTGCCCCCGGCTTGCCTACGAT
Source organism: Methanoregula sp. (assembly GCA_013331015.1). Lineage (GTDB taxonomy): Archaea > Halobacteriota > Methanomicrobia > Methanomicrobiales > Methanospirillaceae > Methanoregula > Methanoregula sp11803u. The sequence goes on along the minus strand of DUHF01000180.1, from coordinate 14,901 downwards.
GACCAGGTCAGGTTCCCGGTCCCCGTCCTCTCCCCGCAGGAGTTCGAGATCCTCTGTGGCGCACGGGACTGGGAGAATTACACAATCGACGAGATCCCATGAAGCTCAAGAACCTCGAGATGATGCTCCAGCGGCTTTCAGGGTTCACCCGGCCCCGGGCATCTCTCGAACAGTACCAGACTCCCGCCCCGCTCGCTGCCCGGCTCCTGTACCATGCCCTGATGAAAGGGGATATTGCAGGGAAACGGGTCGTTGACCTTGGCTGCGGGACAGGAATCCTTGCCATCGGTGCTGTGCTCCTCGGGGCGGAGTCTGTCACCGGGGTCGATATCGATGTGAGCGCACTTGCCACAGCACAGGAGAACGCATCCCTCCTTGACGCAGAGGTGACGTTCATTGCAGCCGACATCCGGGAGGGATGCCGGGACGTGAGCGGCGGCGCCTGCGACACGGTGGTGATGAACCCGCCCTTCGGTGCACAGAAAGCCCACGCAGACCGCCCGTTCATCGACTGCGCCCTCGTTATTGCCCCGGTCTCCTATAGCATCTTTAATGCAGGATCAGCCCAATTCGTACAGGCTTACACTGCACAGCGGGCGGAGATCACCGAGAAAGTCGGCGGGGCATTTCCCATAAAACGCACTTTTGCCTTCCATACCAAAGACGTGCAGGAGATCGAGGTCGAGATACTACGACTGCAACGGACTGTGTAACCGAAGCGGGCATCCCCGGCACAAAAAAGACCATTGCAGGCCTTTTTTTCGCGCATCTGGTCATAGACTTCTACATGCCGGTGCTGCCGGCCATCCTGCCGCTGTTGATCCTGCAGCATAGTTACTCCTACCTTGAGGCAGGCATCCTGGTTACCGCATTCAACATGGTATCTTCGTTCGCCCAGCCGGTCTTTGGGATCCTCTCCGACAAACGCGGGCTTATCGTCCCGCTGGGGGCAGTGCTCTTCACCTCGGCACTCTTCGTGAGCCTGATGGGGGTAGCAAACAGTTATCTGCTGCTTGTCCTCTGCTCGGCACTCTCGGCCCTCGGGCATGCCTGCTTCCACCCGTCAGCGCTCTCCATCGTGTCACGGCTCTGCACGGACCAGAACCGGGGGAGGCTGACCTCGTACTTTGTTGTCGGGGGCAACATCGGGTATGCGATCGGCCCCGTCGTTGCCGGGGTTGTAGTCACCCTCTTTGGGCTCCAGGGTCTTCTGCTCCTGATAATTCCGGCCGGCATCACGGCACTGGTCATCAACCGGGTGGTACCGCAAAGCCTGTTTACAAAACCCGATACGAAAAAAGGAGAGGTTGCAGACAGGGATGACGAGCCGGTCAACTACCGCCCGTTCTCCATCCTCCTTGGGGCAACCGTCCTCCGTTCCTGGGCCATCTTTGTTTCGATCACCTTCTTCCCGACGTACCTGGTGACACGGGGGTACGACCTGGTCACCGCGGGACTCCTGTTGAGCATCATGCTCATCGTAGGCGTAGTGGGGCAGATTATGGGGGGACATCTCTCGGACCGGTACGGTCGGCGGGAGTACATGATCGCCGGCCTCCTCTGCGGCATCCCGCCGTTCCTCATCTTCATGGTAACGGACGGGCTCCTCTCGCTTGCAGCCATGTTCGTCTTCGGGTTCTGCGTCTGGTCGACCTTCTCGGTGTCGGTTGCCATGAGCCACGAGCTCCTTCCCGGGAAGATCGGTCTTGCATCGGGAATGATGCTTGGCCTTGCCATCGGGGTTGGGGGTGTTGGGGTTGCCATCAACGGCATCATCGCGGACATGTACTCGCTTGATCTTGCGCTGCTCGTCCTTGCCATTCCGCTCCTCTGTGCAGCGGTAATGATGCTCTTCCTTCCGTACCCGTGGAAGCTGCTCGGGCGGGACCGTACCGATAAAACGAGATAAAAAAAAGGGCGGGAGAACCCGGATCAGACCTTCACCACAAGGCACTGCGATCCTGCGGTTTCAAGCACGGGTTCGGGTTTTCCTTCAAAGAAATCATCGAATGCTTTCCGGACACCCGGGGTGTTGATGTAGTCGTGGGAAAGGATGATACCGCCCGGGCTCATGCGGGAATAGAAGAACTCGAGCGCCTGCTTTGTGCTCTCGTAGCAGTCCACGTCGAGGTTCACCATCGAGAACATAATGTCCCTGACAGGGCCGGCAGTAGCCGGGAAGATGCCCTTGTAGATGTGAACGTTCTTCTCCGGCCTGAGGTACTCCTTCACATCCTCAAAGGAGACGGCGAACTTGCCCTCATAGAACGGCCAGACCATGTCGATCTCATCAACCTGCGGCAGGCCCTCGAACGTGTCGAAGAGATGGAGAGTCTTGTCACCCTTTGCCGAGCAGATGATCTTGGCCGAACCACCCTTGTATACGCCAACCTCGGCGATGTCGCCTTGCACCTTCTGCGTGCGCTTTACCGCCATGTAGATGTGGTATGCCTCAATGTCTTCGATGAGAAGTTCGGTCTCGGAGCGGATCTTCGCAAGATCCCTTGCAAACGCCTTGCGGGTATCGCAACCATAGTGGGAGAGCCTGCCCCGGGTAGCGAGATCGCGCCCGGAGAACGGGTGGAGGAACGCAAACTTCCGCAGCCGTGAGATATATTTACTGGGAACTACGGAATCGAATAGATAGATCATGTTCTTCTTCTGGAGCAGGCTCATGCCTTAAACCATAGGTTCTCTGGAAATTTATATACAACCCCACCATTTTCCCGCAAAAAACCTCAGCGAAACAGGGCATTCCGAGCGGGCAGAAAAAAGTTTTCTCCTTGTATATCACGGAATTACTTCCATCCAAAGAGCGATCTGAAGAAATTACCAATAGAACCAATTACCCCGCCATCATCCTCTGGTTTCGGTGCAACCGCTGTCGATGAAAGACCGCAACTGCACCCGGCGTTCTCTGTACCATCGTCACCGGTAATTACGGTTGCCGTACAGGTGCCGCCGGCAGGGCATGCCCCACTACAGGTATTATCGGCCCCGAGAGTACAGATCTGCGTGCATGCACAGGTCGTGCAACTGAGTTTACCGGAAGCATCGGCAGTCGTATCCGTCATCCAGCAGGTCTGGCCCTCTGCACAGGTCCCAGTACATCCACCCCATGTTGGATCGCAGGCGCACGGATCCGAAGGGGCAGGTTCCTCGCCACCGGCTTTGCAGTGACATTCTCCCGCTATGATGGCACCGCTCGTATCCCGGATAAGGGTATTTACACGACAGATCTCGCCGGTTGCCTGACACGAGCCGGAACAGGCATTCTTCTGCAGATCATACGTGCAGGAGCCAGCGGGGGGGACGGTTGTCGTGGTCACAGCTGTGCCCTGGCGGAAGCAATACTGCGGAATCATGTGCGTCAGGGATGATGCTCCCTCGGTCCCGCAGACCGTCTCTGAACACCGGCTGTAGGTTTCAAACCGGTCCTTTGCGGTCGCTTCACTCATACAGGAACAGCCATCGGGGCAGACCGGAACCGGGGTTGCAGTTGGCGTCAGAGTAGGTATTTCCGGCATCCGGTAACAGTAGAGGGGCTTTTCTGAACCGGGGATGTTGGCAACAGGAGATTGGGGCTTATAGGCGCAGGGCGCTGCATTGGGATCACATCGATCCAGCCGCTGCCCGCTGGCAACCTCCTCAAGAAGGCAGGCACACCCGGACGGGCAGAGCGCTGCAACCGGCAACACTGCAGCCTGCCGGAAACAGTAGGCGTTCACCGTTGCTGAACCGGTGACTACTGAATAGCAGGGGTTCGAATTGCATTGCTCGTAACTTCCGAACTTATCCGCTGCTGCCGACTCCATCATGCACTCACAGTCGCCGGGGCAGGTACCCGCATCCGGCTTTTTCACGCAGTACTTCGGGATCGGATCGGCCACATGGGTCAGCACCGGCTCGTACCCGCAGATGTTGGCGGAGCACCGCGTATAACTGCCATACCTGTTGGTGGCCACAGCATCGGTCAGGCATTCACAACCGGCCGGGCAGGCAGGTACCGCGGTTGTGGTTACCGGCAGGGGTACAAGTGTTATCCGCGGGGTGACCAGCGCAATCCCGCTCCCGTAACAGTACATTGCGGCCCGGGCATTGTCAGAGCAGGCTGTCACCGTTCCCCCGCAATAGGTAAGTCCCCTGGTACCGGCATCTGCAGGTGACAGACACGTGCAGCCGGAAGCGCAGTCGGCGGCTCCTGCACCGGCAATGCATGCCAGCATGACAAGAACAACGATGATGAGGATCCATCGACCGTTTCCACTTGTGGTTTGTTGTTGCATAGGATATCCCCCGGGAATAATCCCGATATCTGCCCTTTTGCCGGAGCTTACTTAAAGATATTTACAAAAAATGAGGATGCTTATGCGTTTGGTTCAGGCAGGGGTGCATCCACGTCCAGTTCATCGAGGAACGGCATCAGTCCGGTCACGAAGAGAGCGGGTTTGCCATCACTGCCGGCAGGGTGCTCACCCACGGTCACAATCTCGATATTGAGCGGGAAGGCATCCATGGTTGCCTCAAACGAGGGGTCGTTCTCGCGGGTGAACGCCAGGAACCGGTTCACCTCGATATAGGGGCGCTCGAACTCAGGGACGTGGCCATATTCCTCGCGGACAGAATCAAGTGTCCGCGTGCGGGCAAGGTCTTCTTCAAAAAAGAGCACGACCTCGACTGCGTAGGTATTGGCAAGGGCGCCGAGCCGGCGGACATCAAGCATTGCACCGGGGGTGATACCCAGGGATCCCAGTTTCTCTTCAGGAGTTGCGCCCAAAAGGTTCTTTGGGGCTGCCGTACTGACCATGAAAAAAGGTTGGACGGGGGTTTTTGTATAAGTATGGATCGGGGAAAACCGGGGGGTGATTATTCCCTGCCAAACCTGTTGAGGAGGGAAAAGCCCACGCCAAAGAAGAGGACGGCTGCTACCGGCCAGACCGACCACGTGATCGCATGGTTGTGGTACACGTCAATACCGACAAAGAAGACACAGATCATGACCATCACGGCAATCTGGTACCACCATTTCTTCTCACCATTTCCTTCAAGGGAATCCCGCATTCTGCTCATGATAGTACCGTGGTGCCTGCAAGGTAAAAATGATTGCAGGCCGGACAAACCGGGCGGGGAATTGTCCGGAGGCGGGATTATCCGCGACAACCGAAAGCCACGGCAGCAGCGCAGCAGGCTGCAAGGGCAACTGCCCAAAAGAACCCGGGCCCCCGCGGAGCAGTTGTCGGGGGAACGACCGGGGGCGTGAGGGTGGGAACGGGTGTCGGGACCGGTGCAGGACCTGCCACCGGCTGGCTGATGGTGAGGGTGCTCCCCGGGACAATATTTCCGCCATTATCGATCTCATCGATCTGCAGGACCATCAGCGGGTTTGTCGCATCCTGCGGTACGAGGCCATCGAGGGTCACGATCATGCCGACATCGTGGTTGGTGGAGTACGAGAGGAGCTCGCCATTCACGAACGCGGCGTTACCCGCTGCAGTCTGGTATGCCGCATTCCTGCCATCCAAAGTGACCTGGATCGACCATTTCGCACCGGCAAGGCCGGTCTGCATCTGGAGCTCGTGACCCCGGGCAAAGGTGGTTGACCCCGAGGGAATGACTGCATACTGGGCGATAACCTGCTGCTGCGAGCCGGCAACGAGCGGGGCATCCGGATTGAACGCGACGTCAGAAAGGACAAGGGTTCCCGAAACACCCGGGGCAAGTGCCAGGAGTGCAATGAGGGCGATTATGGGAATGGGGTGGATGCGGATCATAAATTCTTCTAAGTGAGGTGGTTGGCCCGGAACGTAAAAAGAGGTGTTGGTCGATGAGGGCATTATGCGGGCCGGGACCCGCGGGACTTACCGGGACAGCACGCTCTGTGCAAATCTACCGGCATGATCGATTGCTTCCTCCCCCTCAGGGACTTCATCAGCAAAGATCTGCCAGCAATGGAACATCCCCTCCCAGAGCTCAACCTGTACCGGGACTCCGGCCCAGCGGGCCTTGTCCACGAACTTCCCGACATCGGAGAGGAGGAGCTCATGGGTTCCGACCTGGATATAGAGCCGGGGGAGACCGGCAAGGCGGGCATGGGTCGGGGAGGCGAGGGGATGGTTCGGGTCGCGACCGCCAAGATAGATCCGCCGTATGGCCTGGAGACGTTCAGCCGTGATCCAGTCCCGGCCGGCATTCTTCGCAACCGATTCGCCGGGGAAGAGGAGGTCAACGGCCGGCGACATCAGGATCCCCGCCGCGGGAAGGGGCGCCCGCTCGTCCAGGAGCGAAAGGAGCAGGCCGAGGACAAGATTGCCCCCTGCCGAGATCCCGACCGGGAGGAGGTGATGTGGCTGGAAGCCTTTCGAGAGGAGATATTTCCACGCAGTCACTGCATCGTTCACCGGCGCCGGGAAGGTATGTTCGGGTGCGAGGCGATAATCCACCGAGAAGACTCTGGCCCGCGATGCCCGGGCCAGCCGGACGCAGAGTCCCATGTGGTCCCCGGTTGAACCAAGGGTGAACCCCCCGCCATGGAAGAAGAGGATTACCCGGTCGGCCATGACCTCCGGCAGGGTGATCCAGTACCCCACGGCCCCGTCACGCAGGGGCACCTTCTCGACATGGTAATCGCAGGCAGAGAGGGATTCCTGCTGCATCTCCTTGTACAGATCCGAAAAACCCTGCCGGAGTGCCGGGACGGGCAGGGTACTACCCGGGGCGTTCTCTTTCAAGAGGGTGAGGAGATCGTCCGGAGCATTATGGATCATTATGAGTGGTGTGGGTGACGGGAGATAATAAAGGATCCGTGACATTTTTTGTACAGGCACGGGGGACGACAAAGTCATTTTCGCACACAAAACCGGTACACATAACTTGTGCAGGAAATAATAATCCGGGTTGTGCAGAGCGAGGATGCCGCAACCGGAGACCAGGCAATGCGAAAGGTCACCGTACGCCTAATTCCATTCCTCTTCCTCCTCTACGTCATTGCCTATCTTGACCGGGTCAACTTCGGCTATGCTGCGCTCGGGATGAACAGCGATCTGGGGATCTCCATGGAACTCTTCGGGTTCCTCTCGGGCATCTTCTTCATCGGCTACCTCATCTTTGAGGTCCCAAGCAACATCATCCTCGAACGGGTGGGAGCCCGGATCTGGATCGCCCGGATAATGGTGAGCTGGGGCATTGTGGTCATCGCAACCGGCGCAGTGTCAGGCGCCTTCGATCTGGCAGTGCTCCGGTTCATCCTCGGGGTTGCAGAGGCCGGGTTCTTCCCGGGCCTGATCCTGTACCTGACCGGCTGGTTCCGGCAAAAGGATCTGGCACAGGCAGTCGCCCTCTTCATGGCAGCGCTTGCGGTCTCAAATATCATCGGGGCGCCGGTCTCGACCTGGATCCTCGATAACATCGCATGGTTCGGTATTGCCGGCTGGCGCTGGCTCTTCATCCTCGAGGGGATCCCGGCGGTTATCCTTGGCATTGTCACGTGGTTCTGCCTGACAGACCGGCCGGCAGATGCCCGCTGGCTCTCGGACGATGAGCGGCGATGGCTTGTGCGGGAACTGGAAACGGAGGCGGCGGCACGCCGGTTGAACGGGGCAGGGATGCAGTTGCGGCAGGTAATCTCCGACCGGCAGGTCTGGTACCTTGCCCTTGTCTACTGCATGCTGGTCATCGCCCTCTATGGCACCGGGTTCTGGATGCCGCAGATAATCAAAGCGCTCAGCCCCTCTTCATCGAACTTTGCGATAGGTCTGTTGATGATGATCCCGTTCATCGCTGCCCTCATCGGGATGATCGCGTGGGGCCGCCACTCAGACCGGACGGGCGAGCGCCGGTGGCATACCGCACTCCCCCCGCTCATCGGGGGAATCGCACTGGTCGGGGCCGGTATCATCTTTGAGCCTGTCATTGCCTTCTGCCTGCTTGTGGTGGCAACGGTCGGGATCTACTGCAGTTTCGGGCCGTTCTGGACGCAGCCGGCCGCGGTCTTCACCGGAACGGCTGCTGCCGTGGCGATCGCGCTCATCAACTCCATAGGAAACCTCGGGGGGTTCATCGGACCGACCATCATGGGGTATCTGGGAAAAGTCACCGGGACGCTAGCTTAAGGATTGGTAATCCTTGGCGGGTGCCTGATCCTCTGCGGGGTGCTTGCATCATTTGTTTTAAAAAAACCAGAGTTGAAACCGGAACGGGAAAATAAGGCTTGATCCACGAATTCGGGCACCGTTGAGAGAGGAAATTTTTTCGGTATTTTTTAATACGGTATTGAAGATACTATTAGTCTGTCCCCCACAAACCCCGGGCCGGTATTTCCCGTGCCGGGTGATGGGATTATGGAACATTGTGAGGAATTTACGATGAAGGTTTCACAGATTGGCATTATCACCGTCCTGCTTGTTGTGATTGCGGTTGCATTCGCAGGATGCACAGGATCGAGCCCGGCAGCAGAGCCTGCAGCATCAGGCAGCGCATCGTCTGGCGGGGCACAGAGCGGGGCAGCAGCATCCGGTGCAGCGTCTTCCGGCTCGTTCCTTGGCATCGACAAGATCCTTGAACAGAAGCCCTACGACTGGGTGGAGTACAAGATGATCACCGATGTCGATGGCGACCAGATGACCATATACTACAAGCACAACATGAAGACCGGCACCTGCTCCATGCGCTTTGAAGGCGCAGGCATGGAAGGCATGAGCGGCATGACCATGGACTGCTCTTCCAGCGGAAGTGCAGTGGAAGGATCTTCCACCAACCCCAATGAGGTAGATCCGGATGTCCAGTTCAAGTTCGTCACCATCGAGCCGGTCTCGGTTGGGGCAGGCACCTACCCGACCGCATCCAAGTACGCGGTGACCAGCCAGGGCGAGACCCTCTACTACTGGACCGCCCCGGGCGTTCCGACGTTTGTAAAGTGGCAGTACAACGGCCCCGATGGCGCTGTCATCACCGAGCTGAATGGCTGGGGATAAAAACTCCAGATACCCTTTTTTTTACGAGATCTTCTTCCAGGCGAAGTAGTTTACGGGTTCGCAAACGAGCTCCGGCCCAATCTGGCTCTCAAATGCCCGGACATAGGGCGATGCCCGGTGCTTCTTGTACGCCTCCCCATCCCGCCAGGTGGATAGGATCAGGAAGAGCCCCTCATCTTTTTCAGATTCTGCGGTAAGGAAGATGATACAGCCATCGTCAGCCCGGGACGTGACGGTCAGGTCCCGGGCAACGAGCCGCATCCGGCTGACAAACGAGGGCCTGACACGCAGCATCAGGGTGACGATATGGTTTGCCGGGGAAATTTCCGGGTTTTGGGGTTTCATACGTAATACATGAGCACGGTCTGCTGGAACCCGTCGCTGAATGTCCCGACGATATTGACAACACTTGCATCAGCAACTCCCCGGTAGGTGAAGATGTAGGGCGAACCGATGATCGGGCTCGTGATCGTCCGCTGGACATTCTGGGAGTTCTGGTTGGTGATCCTGATGTTCATGGCAACCATATCGGCAGCATCGGCGCCACCGGTGATGGTGATATTGAGATACGGCCCGGCCTCGGTTACAGCAAAATCCACCTGCCGGGGCACCGCGGGATCCCGCGTCGGGACAACGGTCGTATCCGGAACAGGCGTTGCCACCGGCGCGGGTTGCGGGGACGGCTGGAGACAACCGCAGATGAGGATCAACAGGAAGATGGCAGCCAGACACCAGACGAATCGTCGCATATGTGGGAGGTGTGCGGGGCAAAATGATAAAGGTTGGGGAATAAAAAACCTGATCGGACCCTCATGGAGGGGAGACCGGGGTATACCGGGCCCAGATGAGTCCGTTTTTTAGAACTTCGTGGCTTTTCAGCGTAAGAGGCACCTGAAGATCGCGGATTCCCGCTTTTTTTGGGTCGAATACGGTGGGGTCAGGACTGCCTCCGGCAAGGAACGGGTGAATGAGCACACTGATCTCAGTGACAAGGCCGGTTGCAAGCATCACGCTGTTGAGCGTGCCGCCGCTGTCAACCCGGACGGTTGCGACACCGTGCTGTGCATGCAATGCTTCCATGCCAGCCCGCATATCGATGCGATCCTTTCCGGCAATGATCGTCCCAATCTTTTGTTCAGCAAGGTAATCGAGATATTCCTTCGGGGTCGATTTGGAACAGAGAGCAAGGACATCACGCATGTACGGCCATTTCCGGATTGCATCCCAGCAGCGCACCTGTCCCCGGCTGTCAGCGATGACCAGCAGCGGGCGGGGATCTGGAGATCCTGCCGGTGGGCGGAACATCTCCTCATGTTCCGGCGGGACGTTCAGGGAGGGATTTTCCCGGACCGCGGCAAGGACGGTCTCGCTCCCGAATAGGATTGCATCAGGGTTCCACCGGGCGGCAAGGGCGTAATACGTCTCGAGATCGGCGGGGAAGTTCGTGATGCGGCCGTCAAGGCTGACCGCGTTGTGAAGGATGACCGTTGGTACCATGATAACCTTCTTCCCGGTTACCCTGAGGATATCATAAAGGAGATGAACGCGGGGTGAAACTGGGAGGTTCGATCGAAGATGCCCACTCATCATGACGGGATAATACCCTGCGCTCTGATATCTGGTAAAAAAAATGAGGAGATTATTTGCTCTGCCGGACCCAGATGTTCCCGCTGCAGGTGACACCAAGGGAATCGGCTACCGCCTTGCTATGATCTGATTTCAGGACACAGCACCCATTGTTGCAGAAACTGTCGGCCGGGCATTTTGCTCCGCACGCACCGCAGTTGTTATCGTCAAATACCTGCTCACAGCCATTGCCCCAGGAATTATCACAGTTGAGCCAGGTCCCCCAACACACTTTCCTGCATGCACCACGGTCACAAATGCCAAAAAATGTTGATCCACCCTCGCATTTATTCCCGCAGGAGCCGCAGTTCGCGGGATTTTCCAAATAGACCTTTGATTCCGGGTCTTTCTGCTGGTAAACATAGGATGAGTACTGGTTGTAGATCCAGCTTTCACTGGTCATGAGATTCGTCTCACAGCCATCTCCATTAACATCGGTAGTACCCTTGTTCATGCAGTCGCCGTACCCGGGCTGGCAGGAAGTGATCGTGCATTTTGCATTGGCGCAACCATATTCAGCAACATTCTTCACGTCACGTGATGTGCAGTCATTTCCGCAGGCACCGCAGTTATTGACATTCGTCTGAATATCGGTGCAGGTGTCCCCGCACAGGGTCTTTGGCGCATCACAGGAAGGTAGCATATCGGGCCGGATCGAGATGCTTGGCCTGACAGCAACATCCTTCTGGATAGTTGCAGGTGCCGGGGAAACCGGTCGCGGTTTTGCAATCGCCATCTCTCCTGAAGACGAACTGATCAGGTCCATACCAAACCCGAATTTTGCAATGAAGATCACCGCAAGGACAATGACCGCAATCGCAATGACGACATGCATTGCACTCATCTGCGGAAAGCCGGACTTCTGTTCTTTTTTGGGATCATCTCGCTTTTCATCAGCCAATGTAACCACCAGTCAGCATAGGGAACTAACCGTGTAAGAGAACTGCGGGGAACCATATAAAAATTTTTAAATTGATTCTGTTGTTTCGTGCGATCCGCATCCAAGAAGTGCTGCGCGGATTTTCTTCTCCGCACCCCACCACACAACCGGGAGGAGAACCAGAAGGGCAATGGCGAGACCGGCATATTCTTGTTCGAGCATGAGGTTGAAGATCCCATGGACGCCGATCGCCAGGACCAGTCCTCCCACAATGACGATAGTACGCCGGCTGTCGGCTGGCATGAACTTTGCAATCCCGAGGCTGTACCCCCAGAAAATGGCAAAGAGTGCATGGCCGGGGACCGAAAGGACAGCCCGCAGGGTTCCGGTAAGGAACAGGGATGAAAGGGTCTGGATATCGAGGACATAGACAATATTCTCTAGCGTAGCAAACCCGAGGGCAGTTGCCGTGGCATAGACAATGCCATCCATCGGCTCATCGAACTCCTTGTCCCGGTATATGAACAGGGCGACCATGGAAAATTTCAGCACCTCCTCAAGAGCCGGGACCACGAGTGCAACGAAGATGATGGTGGTTACAAAGGATATGAGCAGGTTTTCTAAGAGAAATGCAATGACTGCGGCCACGATCCCCAGAAAAAACATACGGGCAATCAGGGAGAGGGGTTCGGGTTCGTACTTGTCCCGGCTGTAAAAATACCAGAGCCAGAAGAGGCCGGGCGCGAGCCCTATGGTGAGAATGACCCAGAGATCCACAGCGGAGTTTTTACCATACAACCATATTAATGGTGTGAAACAATGCAGCAGCGCTGCTCTGCAGATCTTGGGAGACGAAAAGATAAATTGACTGATGACCGGATATCTGCCATAGACAGCAGGCAGGATCGAGATCAGGAACTCCATGTTCGATGAGGTGAATGCATGAACGGAATACCAGAAGCGAAGGTGAAAACCATTGACGTGAACGGGATAACGCTCGCGTACCGGATCTGCGGTGAGGGCTATCCGCTTGTCATGATCAACGGGTTTGTCTCAACCATGGACACCTGGAACCCGCCGGTGCTCGAAGAGCTTGCCCGCCATTTTCGGGTGATAATTTTCGATAACCGGGGTACGGGATATTCATCGGCATCAGATGAGCCGTTCTCAATCCCGCTCTTTGCACAGGACACCGCTGCCCTGATGGACACGCTCGGCATCGGGAGGGCTCATGTACTCGGGCTTTCCATGGGTGCGTCCATTGCGCAGGAGATGGTACTTGCGCACCCGGAGCGCGTGGAGAAGCTCATCCTAATCTCCGGCACCTGCGGGGGAGACGCGGGTATCCCGGTACCTCCGGAAGTCTGGGCGCGGCTCTCGGATAAAAGCGGAGACCTGCCGGAGATTGTGAACCGGATGTTCTCGGTCCTCTTCCCGGAGGAGTGGCGGGCAACCCATGACCCGCTGCAGTTCTGTCCTGACGTATACGAGACAACCAGTGAAGAGAATGCCGCACGGCAGGCAGAGGCGTTCTTCGCGTGGCAGGGGTCATATGACCGGCTGCCGGAGATCCGGTGCCCGGCCCTTGTCATGACCGGGAGCGAGGACGCAGTCATCCCTTCGGAGAACTCCCGGATCCTCGTCTCGCGCATACCAGGCGCACGGCTGGGGGAAGTGCCGGGCGCCGGGCACGGGCTCCAGTACCAGGATCCAAGAGCCCTTTCACGTGCCGTACGGGAATTTCTCCGGTAAAATCCGGGATCCTGTGGGAGAATCCTCCCCTCTCAACGCCGGGTTCAATGATTATACGTGGCACCCGTGAGATTCGCATTCATCAAAGCAGTCATTCCAATATTGCGGGGACTTTGCCCAGCAGGCCTTGATACATCCCTCGTAGAACCTGCACAACTCGGTCTTGCAGATAGTATTCTCTGGGGGTTGGGCCGAATGCTGCTTGGGGAGATCGATGGTGTAATAATGCATTGTGGCGACAATGCTTCCTGCTAACGCGAGGCAGAGGGTGAACATGACAAGCTGGCCAAGCGGGGATTTTCCAGATTTTTCCATGATGGGATCACATCCTTCCACCAATGAATCTCAGGAGAAAGAGTATAAAGACACGGAATATAGAAAAATTTCAGTGAAAATGTTTTAGCCTTTCGAGATGAGAGAATATTCCGGGTATGCCGGCATTGGACCCAGGACTGTTGTTTTATTCTGAATTGTGGAATGCAATTATTCTAAGCAGATTTATGGTTTCCAATGAGCCAAGGTACAGGTATGAGGATCCAACAGGTCCATATCCTGTTGACATACATGTGCACCCTTACGTGTGAGCACTGTTTTGTATGCAGCAGCCCCTCCGCTGAAGGGACGTTTACTCCCGGCCAGATTGCCAGAGTCCTTGATCAGGCCGTGCAGCTTGGAACTGTTGATACCGTGTATTTCGAAGGAGGCGAACCGTTTCTTTTTTACCCGGTCCTGCTCAGCGGTGTCCGCCAGGCACGGGAGAGGAACCTCTCGGTCGGGATCGTGACCAACGGCTACTTTGCTACATCGGAGGAGAACGCCCGGCTCTTTCTTGAACCGCTCACCGGGCTCGGGATTGCTGATCTTAGTATCAGCGATGATGTCTTCCATTACGAGGACCGCGGGGATAATGCTGCCCGCCGGGCATTCCGGGCGGGAAAGGGTAGCGGTATGCCGGCTGCAGTCCTCGCACTCGACCCCGGGGCATCGGGGCCGGGCAAAAGGGGGACATCACGGGAGGAGAGGAAGGGCGTTATCACCGGTGGCAGCATCGTGTTTCGCGGGCGGGCCGCAGCAAAGCTGAGCCGGTACGCTGAATTAAAGGACTGGCGGCTGTTCACTACGTGCCCTTACGAGGATCTGGAAAAACCCTCACGCCTGCACGTGGATGCCTATGGCAACATCCAGATATGTCAGGGCATAAACATGGGAAATATCTGGGAGCGTCCACTCGAAGAACTGGTCCGGGATTACGATCCGTCCACCCATCCAGTCTGCGGGCCGCTCATCCGGGGCGGGCCGGCGCTGCTGGCAAATGAGCTTGGCTACACTCCGCCACCGGAAGGGGTGGCCGATGCCTGCCACCTCTGCTGGCTGGCGCGGAAGTCCTGCCGGAAGAAGTACCCGGGGATCCTGGAGCCGGCGCAGGTGTACTGCGACGGCTAAAAAGACGGATATTGATAGTTGTCACTCCAGGGCGCGAACCTGGCGGTATCTGAAAAAAACGATACAAATGACAAAACAAGCGCATTCGCTCGTTACTGAAACAATACAAGAAACGTCGTGTAAGAAGGAAAGGTGATAGCAGCTTGGCATGGTTCCCGGGGACTCGCGTACCTCAGTACAGCATGCTACGTGTTCCGGCTTAACTTCTGGGTTCGGAATGAGACCAGGTGT
>DUHF01000145.1 GCA_013331015.1 Methanoregula sp. | reverse complement strand
CCGTTGTTGAGGATGGAGTGGTGCGTTAAGACCACGCCTTTTGGAAAACCGGTGGTCCCGCTGGTGTACTGGATGTTTATCGGGTCATCGAACGTAAGCGACTCGCCGCGCTCAACCAGTTCCTCGTGCGAGATCTCGGTTGCCCGCTTCTGGAGATCTTCCCAGGTGAACATGCCGCCGTAAGGGGTGTTCCCGATGTAGATGACATTTTTCAAAAACGGGAACTTCTCGCTTGAGATTTTGCCGTGTTTTGCTTCGTACGCCTCGGGGCAGGCCTCGTAGAACATCCCGATGTAATCCGAGGTCTTGAACCGGCCCTGGATGAAAAGGGTCGAGATCTCGGACTGCTTGAGTACGTACTCGAGCTCGTAGGTGCGGTACGCGGGGTTGATATTGACCATGATCGCCCCGATCTTGGAGGTGGCGAACTGGACAAGGATCCATTCCGCGTGGTTCATCGCCCAGATTCCTACCCGGTCGCCCTTTGCCACGCCCATCCCCATGAGCCCCCGGGCAACCTCGTTCACCCGTTCGTTGAACTCCCGGTAAGTCCAGCGGATGTCCTGGTGCATGGATACCACGGCATCCGTGTCCGGGTATTTTTTTGCAATAGTGTCAACCATCTCGCCGATCGTCATTCCCATCAGGGGGAACGTCGAGGTCCCGCTTGCATAACTTCCCTCCGCCATTCTTACAAAATTGCTTTCCGGATAATATATGGATAGTGATTTAATCCGGTGAAGTGGTGCGGATGGATTTATGTGGTGCACCAGAAACCATGCGGTCCAGGCTGCGGCTTTTTTTTGGCAGGGAACGTGCCATGGAACAAAATCCTTAAGTTACTGGACTGCGATTTTATTGAGTCAGGATCGTCAAATAAATCCTGATGAGCAGCACCAGGGGTTGTGGCCTAGCCCGGTATGGCGACGGGCTCCAGCGGTCTTTGCGTTCAAACACGTGCTCAAATGATGAACAATGGGTCTCCTGAGTTAATTCGATGATGACCCGTTGGAGCACTGATGCGCATGTCGGAGAGACCCGTCGATCGTGAGTTCAAATCTCACCAACCCCACATTTCTCTTAACGCTTATCGTAATGTCTGCGGTCGTACAGACAACCTTATCCTTGAAACCACGAGTTCACGCTTTCCAGGGGTCTGACGCACCCGGGGCCGGGACAACTGAACAAATAAAGCGTTCTCCCAAGGTCTTCCCGATGTGATGACTTGCTCGGGATCGGAAAATTTCCCTTTCGTTTCTTCCATATTGCCATTATTTATATCCCGCTCCTGCGAATCAGTGAAATACCAAGGTTGTTTTTATTCATGGCCAGAACACAATCCGTAAAATCTCCGCTTGCCAGTTTCGTAGTATTTGTAATCGGTTTGGCGGTTTTTGGAAGTATTGTTGCTAGTGCACACTATTTTGCAATCGACCTGCCAGCGCAGAAAACACCGTCATCTCCAAAAAATACCGACGAAATTAATGCGTTACAGGTGGAGATCGAGAATCTTCAGGCGCAGCTGCCGGGCCTGAGACAACAATTATTGATCAAGACGGAACAACTGCAGAAATTGAAGGAACAAATTGAATCTGTGAACAATCAGGTGATGGGACTTGATCCCGTTAAAGACCGCCAGCGTTATTCCGAATACGAACAGCAGATACGCGAGTACAATATGCAGCTGACCCTCCTTTCAGTTGAGGTACACGACCTGATGTCGACGGTCAACAATCTTGAAAACTTCATCAGTAAGCTTCAGAAAAAGCTGGATGAACTCCAGAAACTTGAACAACCCTCCGGACAGTGAACAATTCATCCGGGCCCGCCACGGCACAGCAATTTCCGTTGGGGGAAAAAAGTACCCCTTCCGATCCTTTATTTCCCAAAGGCACGCAATCACTCTTTCATGCACGCAGAACTGCACCTTGTTGATGCTTTCACCCAGGCACCGTTCCGGGGGAACACGGCGGGCGTCTGTATCCCGGACGGCCCGGCCGATGCGGCGTGGATGCAGCAGGTGGCATCCGAGCTGAAACATTCCGAGACCGCGTTCCTCTTCCGGGAGCAGGAGAAGTGGAACCTGCGGTGGTTCACCCCTGAAAAGGAAGTCGAGCTCTGCGGCCATGCCACGCTTGCCGCCGCGTCGGTACTCTATGAGACCGGGCGTGTCCCTGCCGGTGCGGTGATATCTTTTACCACTCTCTCGGGCCCGCTGACCGCAGGAAAGGACGGGGACTGGATCAGCATGGACTTTCCGGCAGAGCCGCCCGCCACCTCCATGCCGGTGCCCGGACTCGGGCGGGCACTCGGGGTTGAACCGTTGTACACCGGCCGGAACCGGTTCGATATCCTCGTGGAACTGCCCCTTGCCGACGATGTCTGTAGTCTTGAGCCCGATATGGAAGCCCTCTCGGCCATCCGCACCCGGGGCATCATCGTGACTGCCGCATCTGACCTGCCGCACTTCGATTTCGTGTCCCGGTTCTTTGCACCTGCGTTCGGTGTCCCGGAGGATCCGGTCACCGGCTCTGCCCACTGCTGCCTTGCGCCCTACTGGGGAGAGAAACTCAAAAAGACCGAGATGACCGGGTTCCAGTGTTCAGCCAGGGGTGGGTCGGTACGCGTGAAACTCGAAGGCGACCGGGTCATCCTTGCCGGCCATGCGGTGCATGTGCTCTCGGGAAAACTGCTCGTCTGATCTCTCTCCCTTTTTTTCTTACGGATGCCGGATCGACCTTAAAAAATCCTCCCCTTCCTGAATCTGAAATTTTTTTGTCGGGATGGCCGGTTTATTGTCGACCCTGGGACCTGGAAAAATACCGGGGAAATTTTCCACCCGGTATTAATTGAGGTACTCCGGATACGATTGACTGTTCATCCATGTCCGGCTGCCGGCTCAAAACTTTATCATAGATTGGCGGCACATACTAGAACAACACGGAGATTTTCATGTACCTTGTTGGAGAAGCACTTATTGGCGATGGCGCGGAACTGGCGCATATCGACCTCTTGATGGGAGATAAGGAAGGTCCCATTGGTTCTGCATTTGCAAACTCTATCTCGCAGCTTTCAATGGGACACACCCCGCTCCTTGCGGTAGTACGCCCGAACCTGCTCACCAAGCCTGCCACCCTTGTGATCCCCAAAGTCACGTTACGGGACATGACCCAGGTCAACGAGATGTTCGGCCCGGTGCAGGCTGCGGTTGCAAAGGCCGTTGCGGACTGTGTTGAAGAGGATTTGTTCAGGGATATCGACATCGAGAGCATTGTTATCATGGTTTCGGCGTTCGTCCACCCGGATGCCAAGGACTACAATAAGATCTACCGGTACAATTACGGCGCGACAAAGCTTGCCCTCCACCGCGCAATCGACAAGTTCCCGGACACCAGGACCCTCGTCTTTGAAAAAGACCGTGCAGCCCATGGGATCATGGGATTCAAGGTTACGCGGCTCTGGGATGCCCCCTACCTCCAGGTGGCAATGGACCTTGTGGACATGGGCAAGGTTGCCGAAGTCTTAAAGTGCGTGCCCCAGAACGATCACGTCATCATCGAGGCAGGGACCCCGCTCATCAAGAAGTTCGGCCTTGGCGTCATCGGTGAGATCCGCAAGCTCCGCCCGAACGCGTTCATCATCGCGGACATGAAGATCCTCGACACCGGTAATCTCGAAGCCCGCATGGCAGCCGATGCAACCGCTGATGCCGTTGTCGTCTCCGGCCTTGCCCCGATGTCAACCATCGAAAAAGCAATCTCCGAGGCACGCAAGGTCGGCATCTACTCGATCGTTGATATGCTGAATGTTACCAGCCCGGTCAAGCTCATCCAGTCCTTAAAAGTCAAGCCGGACATCGTTGAACTCCACCGTGCAATCGATGTCGAGGAGAGCGCCCATGCGTGGGGAGACATCCCGGCACTCAAGAAGGCAGCCGGTGGCAAGCTGCTCGTTGCAACCGCCGGCGGCATCCGGGTCGATGTTGTCAGGGACGCACTCAAGGCCGGTGCTGACATCC
>DUHF01000113.1:1286-8264 GCA_013331015.1 Methanoregula sp. | reverse complement strand
GGAAATCTGGCACGCAAAAAAAGATTCGCCAACTCCTTTCTCACGATAGGGAGTAGCCCGGCGCAGAAACATCCGGGATTACAATACAGAAATTCCGCGACTATTTTGGGCCTGATAGTATTCGTTCTTCGCCCGCAATTGCCGGAGATACTCCTGCCGGATATAAGTGCCACAAGACATCCACTAAAGTTTGGACTCTCCCCAAACTTTATTCTGACAGGTAACCATACAATTCAGCATGGAGCCTGAATGTGGTCTTGCCCTGTCCGCCCGGAAAGTGGAGTACCTCAAGTTCATCTTCGAGACCGGGGGGACGGTAAGGACAAGCGAGATTGCATCGGCATTCAATGTCGATCCCTCGACCATCACCAAAACCCTTGCCGAACTTGCTGCTGCGGAGTATATCCGCCATGTCCCATACCACGGCGTCTGCCTGACCAAAACCGGTGAACAACATGCAGAATTCCTGGTAAAAAGACACCGGATCCTCAGCCTCATGCTCGTTCGGAACGGGCTTCTCCCAAGGGATGCCTGCAACGAGGCTTCCCGGTTCGAGAGCCAGGTCACAAAAAAAGCGGTCGACCGGATCTGCCATTTCATGGGACACCCCCGGCAGAGCGCCTGCGGTGAGATCACCCATGACGAAGACTGCCTTGAGCGGGGGCGGGGAACTCAGTCGTAGAAAAGCCGTTTTTTTTTTAAAATTGGGGATACTCCAAAAAACAAGGTGCACACGATGCAAAAATTCAGGGATCGGGAAGGAGCAGACGGGGGAATCCACGGGATCGGATCGCTCTGTGCCATTGCAGGGATCATGGTCCTGCTCATTGCAGCAGGGTGTCTTGATCAGCAGAGTACGAGAGTAACAACGGACAACGGGACCGAACCTCTCACGGTTGCCGTCACGATCCTGCCCCAGAAACAGTTCGTGGAGCGTATCGGTGGCGAGCATGTCCGCGTCATCGTCCTTGTTCCCCCGGGTGCAAGCCCCCATACCCACGAACCCACGGCGAAACAGCTGGAGGATATCAGCAGGGCGTCGATATATATCAAGGTCGGATCGGGCATCGACTTCGAACGGGCATGGATGGACAAACTTGAAGGCGTGAACCCCCGCATGACCATCGTCGACAGTTCCGAGGGGATCGGACTTATCGCTGGCGGCCATGACCACGGGGAAATTGCAGCATTGGGAGATAGTTCCAAAGACCCCGAAACGGGGGGAGGTACCGATCCCCACATCTGGCTCTCGCCAAAGAACGCCCGGATCATGGTCGAGAACACCTGCCTTGGCCTTGCCAGAGCAGATCCCATTCACGCGGGCGAGTACCGGTCTAATGCTGATAGCTACCAGAAGGAGATCGATGCACTCGACACGGAGATCTCAAGGGATATTGCCAGCCAGCAGGTCCACACCTTCATGGTCTACCATCCGGCATGGTCATACTTTGCTAGGGATTATGGCCTCGTTCAGATCCCCATCGAGAACGAGGGAAAGGATCCATCACCTGCAGGAATCGAGAAACTCATACGACAGGCACAAGAAGAGAACATTACCGTAATTTTCGCATCACCGGAATCAAGCACAAAGAGCGCAACGGTGATTGCCCGGGAAATCGGGGGAACCCTGGTACTGGTAAGCGGGCTTGAGGAAGACTACCTGGGCAATCTCAGGAAGGTTGCACAGGCATTCACACAAGGAGGACAGTAAATGGAAGAAGTGCCGGTCATTGAGGTTGCTGACCTCTGGCTCAAACGAAAAGGCGAGGTGATACTCGAAGGGATCAATCTAAAAATTCTACCGGGCGATTTCTATGCCATCATCGGGCCGAATGGCGGCGGAAAAACCACGCTCTTAAAAGTCATCCTCGGGCTCATTCCCCCTGATCGTGGCATCGTCCGCATCCTTGGCGGGAGTCCATATGAGAAACGGCATCTTCTCGGCTATGTTCCCCAGCTGCGCACCTTTGATTTCCATTACCCGGTCAGCGTCCGGGAGATGGTTCTCTCCGGTCTTCTCGGACGAAAGACCGGAATCCTGAAGAGATTCAATGCCCACGATCTGGTGCTCGCCGACAAGGCGCTCGCAACCATGGGAATCAGCCATCTCGCTGACCGGGCCATCCGGGACCTATCAGGCGGGGAACAGCAGCGGGTAGTGATTGCCCGGGCCCTGGTTGGCGACCCGCAGGTGCTCCTGCTCGACGAGCCAACCGTCTTTGTCGATGCCCCCACCGAGACCCAGTTCTATGATATCCTCGGCAACCTTGCCCGAACCATGACGATTGTGATGGTCACCCATGATATCGGGGTGATCGTATCCCATGTCACCAAGGTTGCCTGCCTTAACCGACGCCTCTTCACCCACGATTCACAGGAACTGACTGAAGACATGATCCAGGGTGCCTACCAGTGCCCGGTCGACATCATCGCGCACGGCCATCCCCACCGGGTCCTCCGCGAGCACAAAAAGGAGGAGTGACCTTGTTTTCGCTTCTCTCTTACACGTTCTTCCAGAATGCAGTGCTTGCCGGAATTCTTGCAAGCATTGCCTGCGGCATCATCGGAACTTTTGTTGTCATCCGGCGCATGGTTGCCGTCAGCGGCGGCATCTCCCACGCAGCATTCGGGGGCATCGGTCTTGGGTATTTCCTCGGGATTGAACCTCTTCTTGGAGCTCTCGGGTTCACAGTCGGTGCGGCATTGACCATGGGAGAACTTGAACACCGGGCAGAGCAGCATATGGACACTCTCATCGGGGCAGTCTGGGCAACCGGCATGGCGATTGGGATCCTCTTCATCTACATAACCCCCGGCTTTGCTCCCGATCTGTTCGGGTACCTGTTCGGCAACATCCTGCTGGTGCCCCAGAGCGACCTGCTGCTCATGCTGGTACTGGTCGCAATCATTGTCCTCACCGTGGGAATCCTGTTCAATGACCTTGTTGCGGTCACGTTCGATGAAGAGTATGCTACCGTGATCAACCTTCCCGTGGAGCGCCTCATGCTCATCCTGCTGGTACTCATCGCCTTAACAGTGGTGATGCTCATCCAGGTAGTCGGGATCATCTTAGTCATCGCTCTCCTTACGCTCCCGGCCGCCATCAGCCGGGAATGCACAGGCCGGGTAAGAACCATGATACTCTATGCAGTCCTTCTCGGGATTGCCTTCACCACCACAGGTATCTTTTTGTCTGCGTTCCTGAACATCCCCTCCGGCGCAACCATCATTCTCGTGAGCGCGGCAGCGTATGCGGGTGTGCTGGTCAAAAAACACCTTGCCATCTGCTAATCCGCACGACCCGGGCGTTCTCCCGTATCCGTACCAAAATACTACGGCGGCATGGGGGAACAAGAACCAAAGGTTTTAAGCAATTATGCGCATATGAGTAATTATCATACGAGACTCATAGGGCCGATCAACTCATGACAGAATTTCCCCAACCACCCGCAGCCGGATCCCTCGCCGTGCGCATGTGGCCCTGCGATGAGCAGTACCAGTACCGTTCGGGTACTCCCAGCAGCCAGAAATCCCGTATGTCTCCTTTAGAAGTTATTGGCACCTGCTGCTGCGGGCCGAAGAACCCGTGACATCTTCCTCCCCTGTTATCAGCCATACGGAGTCCCAGCCATGAATCGACACCCGGAAGTCCCTGAACTCTTAGAGCAATACATGAAAGCATCCGGCACAGATTCCTGCTGGGTGACCGTACGGGATATCCGGGCCCACTTTGATCTCGATGACTCTGTCGCTCCGGCAATTTCCGGATTTTTACAGAAGATCTACCAGGGCCCGTTCTTCACCTGCCAGTATAAGGTGACCCGCATCGAGAAGTTTCAGGACACCATCCCACCCTACCGGATTATCAGTAAATACTTCGTACAGGAGCGACCTTCGGTCAGGAAGCGTTCACACAAGGTCGCGCAGAACAGTTACCTCCAGCAGAACCGCTGAACCTGATTTTTCATTCCATTATAGTCCGGTAATAGGGAGCAGGCTACAGAGTTGCCAATCCATTCGTCCGCACGATGGATCTCATAGGGTCTGCTGCACAATTACCCGCAGTGGCAGGTGCCGGAAATGCTCCCAATCGCCGATGGGAGGAACTGAATAGGACAAACAGGGATTAGCGGACCGGATGCCCTAAACGTGCCGGTGCCATAATAGCAACCGGGAGATGCACGCAGGCACCCATTCCGCACATGATACCCGTAAGATCCCGATCCTTAAATCTTTATGCTCATATGCGTAATAATTCCCAGTAGAGAAGGTGAGGTGTGATTATGTCGACTTATGGTAAAACAGGGCCATTGAACCGGGCACGGGGAATCGGACCGGGGCAGCAACCCCCCATCCAGAATACCAATGCGTGCTCACTACAGGATTCAGATCAAAAAACCCGGCACGAGAACAAATTGCACCCACAATAATCATACCGGGAGAGTCACTATGCCAAAACCATTCATCAGTGTGAACGACCTCTGCATGGACTTTGACGATACCAGAGTCCTCAATAAGGTCTCGTTCGAGATTCCCGAAGGAGAGATCATCGGCGTCATCGGGCGCAGCGGTGCAGGGAAAAGCGTGCTTATGCACCTCCTCCGTGGCGTCGAAAACCCGCCTACGAAAGGCTCCATTATCTACCACATGGCAGCCTGCAACCACTGCCAGTACATGGATGTCCAGAGCCGGGCAGGAAAGAGATGCCCGGAGTGCGGGGGGGATCTCGTCGCGGTCGATGTCGATCTCTGGGACGACAAATCCAATGGGATGAAGTCAAGGGTCATGAACCGGACAGCGATCATGTTCCAGCGGACGTTCGCCCTCTACGGTGACGACCGGGTGATAGAGAACGTACTCCACGCGCTCGATGATATCCGGTACCCGCAGGAACACGCGGTCAATCGGGCCGCAGACTTAATCGACCAGGTCAGGTTATCGCACCGCATGATGCATATCGCCCGGGACCTTTCAGGGGGAGAGAAACAGCGGGTTGTGCTTGCCCGGCAGCTTGCCAAGAACCCGGCCATGCTCTTTGCCGACGAACCGACCGGCACCCTTGACCCGGAAACAGCAAAACTTGTCCATGCCATGCTCCTTGAAGCGGCACAGAAGAACACGATGGGCATGGTTGTCACCTCCCATTTTTCACAGGTTATCGAGGATATGGCAAATCGTGCCATCCTCCTTGCTGACGGTGAGATCGCTGCCATTGGGGCGCCAAAGAAGGTGATCCGGTCATTTGTGAAGGATTACCAGGAGATGGAAGAGTCTCTGCCCGTGGAGATTGGAGGAACAATCCTCCAGGCCCGGGACGTGGTCAAACGCTACATATCCGTTGACCGCGGGGTGGTCAAGGCCGTCAATAGCGTCTCATTTACGGTAGCACAGAAGGAGATCTTCGGCATCATCGGCAAGAGCGGAGCCGGCAAGACCACCCTCTCCCGCATCATCTCTGGTATCATTGAGCCCACGAGTGGGGAGATGAACATCCTCATCGGCGATGACTGGGTGGACATGACAAAACCCGGTATCAACGAGCGGGGCAGGGCAAAGGAATACATCGGCCTCCTGCACCAGGAATACGACCTCTTCCCCCACCGGAACGTGCTCGACAACCTCACCGACTCGATCGGCCTTGAGTTCCCAAAAGAACTTGCGATGAGAAAAGCAATCGCAACGCTGCACATGGCGGGCTTTACCGAGGAGAAGGGACGGGCTATCCTGGACCGGTTCCCAAGCGAACTCTCAGACGGGGAGCGGCACCGTGTTGCCCTTGCACAGGTGCTCATCCGTGAGCCACGGATGGTGATTCTCGATGAGCCAACCGGCACCATGGATCCCATCACCAAGCAGGACGTGAAACACTCGATCCTGCATGCCCGTGATGAGATGGACGAGACGTTCATTGTGGTCTCCCATGACATGGACTTTGTCCGGGACATCTGCGACCGTCTTGCCCTGATGCGGGGAGGAAAGATCATCGATATTGGCCCGACTGCGGAAATCCTCGCGCAGGTCACTGACGAAGATAAGAAAGAATAGCCCTTACGGAAGAATTCTGCATGAGTACAAACACCACACCTAAGACAGGCGCTCCCGATTCGGCACAGCCGCACAGTGCCCCAAAAGGACTGCCACCGAAAGCAAAGATCGATGTTAAACACGTAATCCTTGTCCTGAGCGGAAAAGGCGGAGTTGGCAAATCCACGGTCTCGGTAAACCTTGCTTTTGCTCTTGCCGATGCCGGCAAGAAGACCGGCCTGCTCGATCTTGACATACACGGACCTAATATTCCAAAGATGCTCGGGATCGAGGACCAGAGGCCCGCAGTCCTGAAAAAAACCCTTGAACCTGTCCACGTCACGGGCAACCTTTCGGTCATCTCAATGGCATTCCTGCTACCGGACACGAGCACGCCGGTCGTCTGGCGCGGACCGATGAAGATGGCCGCAATACAGCAGTTCCTTGCCGAGGTGAACTGGGGGGAGCTTGATTATCTCGTGGTGGACCTCCCGCCCGGCACGGGTGACGAGGCCTTAAGCATCATCCAGCTGGCCCCGAACGTCCGGGGTGCCGTAATCGTCACCACCCCGCAGGACGTTGCGGTCATGGATGCCATGAAGGCAGCAAAGTTTATTGAGAAACTGGATCTGCCGGTCATCGGGGTCATTGAGAACATGAGCGGTATGCCCTGCCCTCACTGCGGAGAGGTTATCAGCCTGTTCGGGGATGGGGGCGGCAGAAAAGCTGCAGAGGATCTCGGTGTTCCGTTCCTTGGTGCGATCCCTCTTGATCCAGCCATGGTCCAGGCCGGGGACGAGGGGAAACCATTCCTCCACAATGCATCAGGTTCACTTACGGCAAAAGCCGTAAAGACGGTAATGGAGAACCTGGTGATCCAGATCGATAAAACAGGGTGACTGAGGGCAACACCTGCAAAGAAGAGACCGTCCTGCAATACGGACCGGATGTGGT
>DUHF01000113.1:0-1246 GCA_013331015.1 Methanoregula sp. | reverse complement strand
CCTTTTTTAAAGAGTCATGAAAAATCATCAGATTTGTCTTTTGATGATTTCGATGCGTGGAAATATATACCGGGTACGCCCACCCTTCACTCAGAAAAAGGCAGCTGATTCCCACAATGCCGGGCTCCTGCCAGCTGATGGCGGTGAATTTAATTGACAGATACTAATTATAACGAAGGCCGGTCGGTGATGCCGGACGTCCTCTCGTTTGGAAAACTGGACGTTATCATGGTGACAGTGGTCTTTCTCCAGTCGCTTTTAATCGCCTGGTTCCTGTTTTTGATCCTTGACGCGTTCGAAGTATCCCTGTTCTTCCGGTTCCTGCAGGGGGTAGCAATCCTTTTTGCCATCATGGTACCGGTCTATGTGCTGCTTGAAGGGTTCCAGCATCTTTCAATCACTGACGGGTTCTTCATTCCGATGATCCTCTACACCTTCATGTTCGCGCTCTTCAACTCCCTCATCCACTTCACGTTCCTCTTCCTGGATCCCGCAGTATTCCTCCCTGCGCTGGCGGGGGGCATCGGGTTTGGCCTCGTGGGTCTTGGCGCCTATCACCTGCCAAGGAACATCAGGAAATCATTTGTTACCGTAACAACGGGCATTACCATCATCTTTCTCAGTTCCCCCATGATCCTTGCCGGATTCCTGTTCATATTCACCGGAGACCTCGCTTCAGCGCCCGCGATGATCCAGTAAATCGCATTTTTGTTTCAATAACCCAACACTTTTACCTTTACGGAAGGAAAAACTGCGGTATGAAGAACCCCTTCCACATCATGATCATCCCTACCCTCGGATGCCCCGGCAGGTGCAAGTACTGCTGGAGTTCCGAAGAGGGGGCGCCAATCATGACCATCGATACAGTACAAGAGATTGTATCGTGGCTCAAAGGGTTCCGGTCCGATCGTGCGACCTTCACGTTCCACGGGGGCGAGCCGCTCCTTGCAGGCGCCGACTTTTACCGCCAGGCACTTCCAATGCTGGCAACCGGACTCAAAGAACTCTCACCTGAGTTTGCGATACAGACAAACCTCTGGCGCATGACACCGGAGATCGCTGCTATTCTTGCGGAGTATCACGTCCCGGTCGGTTCCTCCATTGACGGCCCGGAGGACATCACCGATTCACAGAGGGGAACAGGATATTATGAGAAGTGCATGAAGGGGTACGAGATCGCAAAAACTGCCGGCCTCACGGTACGGTTCATCTGCACGTTCACGAACAAATCCGTGAAGCACCGGGA
>DUHF01000203.1 GCA_013331015.1 Methanoregula sp. | reverse complement strand
CCGGTGCTGCAACCGAGGACCGCATTGCAGCCCTTGAAAAGAAGATGAGAGAGATGGAAGCCCTCGTCAAGGGCTTAACCCAGGAACTGCTCGACCTCAAGTCTGTCACCATGAAGATGTCCAAGCAGACCGATGAACGCAGCCGGCAGGAACTCCGGCGGGGCCCCATCGTCCAGCAGAATGGCCAGTCCCCGCAGGCACCGGCACCCGCTACCTCTGCAACCGGCAGCACGGTCATCCGCCCCAAGGCGGCCCGGCAGGCGGAAGCCCCCCAGGCACCCCCGGAACCGGAGATGGACTGGATCATGCAGCCCGACGGCACCATGAAGCAGGAACCAAGGCGCGGTGACAAGGACTATATCGTTGCCTCGGCCGGTTACGGGAAGAAGAAAGGGGCGGCAGGAAAGGGTAAGCAGAGTGACCTGATCTATGCCACAGAAGAGTCCAAAAAAGATCCTGCAAAGAAGTAAGGAGCCGGATCTTTGCATATCACCGGACTTGAGATCGACAATTTCAAGTCTTTTTCCAAAAAGACCAAAATTCCCTTTTTAGAGGGGTTCACCGTCATCTCCGGCCCCAACGGTTCGGGTAAAAGCAATATCATCGACTCCATCCTTTTTGTCCTTGCCCTGTCGAGCTCCCGCAATCTCCGGGCCGAGAAACTCACCGACCTTATCAACCTCAACTCGGGGCGGAACACCGCCGAGGTTGCCCTTGAATTCTCTGACGGGACGAAGATCCGGCGGCGGATCAAGCGGACCAGCAACGGCTATTACAGCTATAATTACCTCAACGAGCGGCTCTGCAAGCAGAGCGATATCGTTGACCATCTCGCAAAGCACGGGATCAAACCCCATGGCTACAATGTGGTGATGCAGGGCGATGTCACCCGTATCATGGAGATGAGCGACTTCGAGCGCCGGAAGATCATCGACGAGATCGCCGGGGTCTCTGAGTTCGATACCAAGAAGCAGCAGTCGCTTGCCGAACTGGAGATCGTGCGGGAACGGATCGAGCGGGAGGAGCTCCTCTTAATCGAGCTGGCCCGGCGGGCAAACGAGCTCAAAAAGGAGCGGGAACATGCCCTCGAATACCAGAAGTGGCAAACGGAGATGGCATTTTACCAGAACTGCCGGGCAGCCGCAACCCTGCATGAACGGGAAAAGGAGCTCGGTCACCTCCAGCGATCAACCGAGGAGCACACGCTCCAGCTCACCCGTATTGCCTCGGACCGGGGCATCGAGGAGAACGAGCTCTCCTACCTCCAGGCAGACCTTAAGGATATCGACGACCTGATCAACAAGAAGAGCGGATCGGATTATCTCAAGCTCATCGCGGAACTCGAGGAGGCGAAAAGCGGGATCAAACTTGCCGAGACCGGCATCGTCCGCCTCAAAAAAGAGAAGGAGACGAACCTCGAGGCCATCAACCGGGTGTACATGGACACGAAACGGGCCGAGGCCCGGGTGGCAGAATGCACCGACCAGATCCGGACCCTCACCATCGACCGGACCAACATCGCCATGGAAGTTGCCACGGCAAAGGGCCTGCTCGACAAGCTTGAAATCGAGATCCGGCAGCACAGCGAGGACACCGAAGGTTCCCGGGACCGGCTCTTTGCCCTCTTAAAAGAGATGGAGGAGAAGAAAGGGCAGCGCTCGGGCATCCTCCACCAGCAGGACCTCTTCATCGAGAAGAGCCGGATGCGGACCACCGAGCTCGAACGCTTAACCGGCCTCCTCCGGCAGCTGGATGAGGAGTATTTGGCCAAGCAGGCCCAGCTCACCGACAGCGACAAAAACCTTACCGACCTTGCCCGGGAGAAGAAGGAACTGGACCGGAACCTCTCGGAGCTCGAAGGTTCCCTCTTTGCCCAGAGAAACACGCTTGAGCGGCTCCGGGCCGAGATGAAGGATCTTGAGCAGGACGCGATCCGGCTCGAAGCCGCCCAGCAGGCACGGGGGGAATCGGGGGGAAAAGCCCTCGAGGCGGTGCTTGCCCTTGAAGGGGTGCACGGGACGATCATGGATCTCGGCAAGGCGCCAAAAGAGTATTCGATGGCCCTCAATGTCGCGGCGGGCAACAAGCTCCAGTTCGTGGTCTGCGATAACGACCAGATCGCTTCCGACGCGATCCGGTACTTAAAAGAGGAGCGGCTCGGCCGGGTCACGTTCCTGCCGCTCAACAAGCTCAACCCCCCGGCACTCCCGCCCTTAAAAGAGCCGGGGGTCATCGACTATGCGGTGAACCTTCTCGACTATGACCCGAAATACGACCGGGCATTCGCGGTTGCGCTCGGGGGCACCGTTGTCGTGGACTCCTTAGAGCGTGCCCGCAAGCTCATCGGGAAGTACCGGATGGTGACGCAGGACGGCGAACTGCTCGAGCGGAGCGGGGCAATAACCGGCGGTTCGGCAAGGAAACAGGCGATCCGGGGGTTCGGCGCAGCAGTCGACGATGAGATCATGCGCCTGCGGTCCCGGCTCGGGGAACTCCAGGGGCAGGCCGGTACTATAGAGGCCGGCGTGAAACGGCTCACTGAAGAGGTGGACGCAAAACGCACCCTCCGGAACGAGATCGACCAGAAGGTAGCCAGATTTGGCATGTTCAGTGAGGAGTTCACCCGGCGTTTCGACGCGATCACGGTCGAGAAGCAGACCATCGAGGCTGCGGTTGCGCGGCAGACCGAAGAGACGAAGAACGGCGCTGCCGAACTCGCCGCCCTAGAGACGGAACTGGACGGGATCACCGCCCAGATCAACGGCCTGAATACGCAGATCGAGGAGATCAAGAGACGTCTTGACGATACCAACATCCCGGCCCTCACCGAGCAGATGGAGAAGAAGCGAAAGGAGATCGAGGAGTCCGAGCGCCGCCTGCGGAACAAGGATGCCGACATCAACGATTCCCAGCGCGAACGGCAGCACTTCAACTCCCGGCTCGGGGAACTTGGCGAGGACCGGGCCCGGCAGGACGAGCGGAACCGGCAGATCGATTCTGAGATTGCTACTGCAAACGAGCAGATCGCCACCCACAAGGCACAGATCGCCGGGCTCGAAGAGCGGCAGAAGGAGTTTTCCGGCGAACTGGACGAACTGCGGGGGAAACGGGCCGACGTATCGAAGGCCATCCATGAGTCCGAGCTCAAGCTGATGAAACTCGACGCCGATAAGGAACGGATCACCGCACAGGTGGCTGCAGTCGAGGAACGCGCCCGCACGCTCGGTCTTGAGATCGATATGCTCAAACAGCAGGTGGGCGAGATGGATACTAAGCTCTCGCTCTCAGAAATTGAAGGAAAGATCGCCGAAGCTGACGGCGCCCTCCGGAAGATCGGGGCGGTGAACATGCTTGCCATCGAGGAGTACGAGAAGGTCGACCGGCAGGTTGGCGAGCGGACGGAGAGGAAGGAGACGCTCTCAACCGAGCGCGAGACCCTGATTGAGCGGATCGAGCAGTTCGAGAAGATGAAGTACGAGGCCTTCACGACAGCGTTCAGGGCTATTGACGGCAACTTCCGGGAGATCTTCGCCCGGCTTACGAGCGGGAGCGGGCACCTTGTACTCGAGAACGAGGAGGATCCCTTCACCGGAGGGATGACCTTTGCTGTCCAGCCCCGGG
>DUHF01000146.1 GCA_013331015.1 Methanoregula sp. | reverse complement strand
TGCCGCCCTTTGCAATCGGGAAGAGACCATCGAGGATCCGCTGACCGGTGATCAGCGGGATCGTCGGGTTTAACTTCTCTTTCACGGGACGGGGGACACGGACCGGCCAGCGCTGCATCATCGGGTACTCGCGGCCGTCTTCGAGAACGCAGACGATCTCGTCAACGGTGAAGTCCCCGCTCTTGATGACCTTGACCTTCCCCGGCTTTGCATTGGGGGGCAGCATGACCTTATGGACGATGTTGGTCTCCTGGACCTCGCCAAGGATTGCACCCGGTTCCACGGTCTGGCCGACCTTTGCAACCGGCTTGAACGTCCACTTCTTTTCATGAGAGAGTCCCGGTGCCGAGACACCGCGCTGGATGAAGTTTCCCATCTTGTCGACGAGCACCGACAGCGGGCGCTGGATACCGTCGTAGATACTGGTCAGGAGGCCCGGACCCAGTTCAACGGCAAGCGAGAGGCCGGTGTTCGAGACCGGTTCGCCCGGGCGGATACCGGAGGTATCCTCGTACACCTGAATGATGACGTTGTTGCCTTCGATCTTGATGACTTCTCCCATCAGCTCTTCTTTGCCGACCTTCACCACATCATACATGTGGGCGTCAAGGTTGACTGCCGTAACGACAGGGCCGGCGATTCTTTTGAGAACCCCTTGTTTTGTCTCTTTGGTTTTCTTCTCTTTTACTTCCACAGATCAACACCCACCGATCTCTTGATTTTCTCCCGCATGGAGAGCCCGCCTTCGTCGCCGCCGCCTATCGCTATGACCGTCGGTTTGACGGAGTTTTCCAGCGTAGCGCGAAGCTTGCGCGGAACTTTCTCCATGTCGCTTGCATTGAGGACGAGGATTGCAACCTCGTTATCCTGCAATACGCCGGTGATATGCTCAACGAGCTTCTCGTCATTTTCCGCTGCATAGGTCTTATGGATGCCTGCGAGACGGAACCCGAGGATGAACTCACTGTTACCGATTACTGCGATATCCATCTTACATCACCAGGTAATTCACGATCTTCTCCGAGGGGAGTTTTGACTCCTTGCCCCGTGCGAGCGCCCGCAGGTTGAAGACTTCGTACTTCTTCTTCTCGAGATAGACGAGGATGGGGTGGATCGATATGGGATGGCGCTTGCTCATCCGTTCCATCTGCTCGAGCTGAACCCTTGTTAAGCGGATCTCCGCATCGCGGAAGGTCTTCTCCTCGCGGATCTCATCCAGGAGGGCGAGGAGTGCCTTCTGGCGGTACAATCCCTTGAGCATATCGATGAATTCTCCCTGATTCCGGATAAGAATCAGGTTCGAGAAGTTCGTCGCGGAGAGGGCGCCGCCGGGGATGTACATCTCCCGGGCATCCTCTTCGCAAGCATCTGCCCGCAGCCGGAACAGGGTTTTTAAATTTTTCACATCGATATCAAGCCTGATGAAATCAAGGAACAGGTTGCCACCCTTGATCCCGCTCTCTGCACCGGTAATTATCTCAGCGTAGAACTGCTTGAACAGCTCATTCTCCATCCGTGAGAACGATCCGCTCTCCTTTGCATAGGGATATTCCCGTACAAGAACCGGATACATGTGGTGGCCCTTGAGAGCCTCAATGATCCGTTCCGGATTATCCTCAGCAAGGAGGCGATCGAGAGCTTTGGTATCAAGACTCCCGGCAGGAACAAGGATCTCCTTGATCTTGCCAGTCGCTGAACCCTGCATCCTGCCCCTGAAGATAGTCAGGACATTCTGGATATCCCAGCGGCGGAGATATGCCTGCGTGAACTGTTTTAAATTCCCGGGCGTGATCTCCTGGATCTTCTGGTATTCCTTGGCAAGGTTCCAGCTCAGGGCCACCTCGATTAAATCAATCCCCTTGAAGGTTGTACCGAGCTCGTCAATCTCCTGTTTGTATTCGGTTTCACCGATGATTCGGGTAATCTCAGGAAGACCCATGTTGAGCATCCGCTGGTATTCCTCCTTAGGAATGAGCTTGGCCTTCCTTACCCGCATCCTGGTACATACGTAAATGTACGGTGCTGAGATACCTCTCACCCCAACCATACGTTTACCCCCTTATCCAAACAGGATATCGGATGCATCTTTCAACCCGGATTCCCAGACTTTCGCAAGGATTGTGCGATAACTGTAGTCGATCTGCAATGCGGCCCCTTCTCCCTCGATGAGAATTCCCCCGTCGATATCGACAGGTGCCCCGACAGTATACCTGGCAAGTTCCGGGTTCTCGGCAATGAGCGCCTTTGCAGCGGCAACATCGCGGGAATTGCAATAGACTTTGCCTGCAGGGATCTCCTTCTTGGCTTCCGTGAGGAGCTTTTTGATAGCTTCACGGTGGAAGCTCTCGGGAAGTGCGGCAATTTCTTTCCGGGTGTGCTCATACACCAGGTCAAGGAGCGCTTTCTGGGTATTGAGGAGCTCGCGCTTGACGAGCAGGTTTGCGGCCGAAACATCCTGGCTGACGATATGGAGGGTCTGTTTATCGACCTCCTCGTTTGCAGTCAGCTTGATTGCTTCGGACCGCTTTCCTGCCGCAACAAGGATCTGATCGGAAGCGGCTTTTGCCTCTGCGCGGATCTTTTCCGCTTCGGCATGTGCCTTTTCCCTGATCTCCCTGACGAGCTTCTCAAGGCCGATGTTTGCATCCCCGGGGGTATGAACATGGCCGCAATTGGGGCAGACCTCCTGTTCTTTTACTTCGGCTACCATTGTCCGCTCCGGTTATACGAATAACAGCAGGAGAGCGACGACAAGACCGAAGATAACAATGGTTTCAGGGATAACGGTGAAGAGCAGGGCGAGACCGAACATATCCTTGTTCTCGGCCACGGCACCGACTGCGGCTGACCCGATTCCCATCTCGGCGACACCGGAACCGATACCCGTGAGCCCCACGGCAATACCTGCGCCAATCGCCTTCATTCCCAGCTGCGATGCTGCGATCTGTTCAACGGTCATTCCTACATCAACTGCTGCTACTATTGCTTCTGCTGCCATAATTTATTCCTCCGTAAATCTGCGTTTCATCCCAAAGGGATTGTACCTGATGCCTCCACCTTTGTAGAACTTGGTGAAGAATTCAACATAGTGTAAACGAATCGAGTGGAGCCCGCCACCCAGGATCCCCAGTGCGATATTGAGGGTATGCCCAAAGAGGAATATCCCCATTCCGATGAGGATCAGAATGATACTGACAATTGAGAAATTTTCAAGCGCCGGATTGATGAACATGTCGAAGGTCATGAAGTTCACGACCATTGCGATTGCAACCGACGAGAGGCCGACCGCAACAATACGGGCATAGGAGAGCACGTGGGACACGATCGTGGGCAACTCGATCACCTCAAGAACGGATTCCCGGGCAATGAAGACGATCCCCACAAGGATGAGTGCTCCTCCAATGATAATGGAGAGATTCAGGCCAAGGCCGAGACCCGGCACGGATGCAAGCGCCGGAAGGCCCGTAAGATCGGGCATCAGCGGGACTGCGGCAACCGACCAGATTGCAATGATGATTCCCCACATCACGGCAAGCCAGCCAAAATTCGCCATGATGGCGAGCGTGCGGTGGTGACCGTGATCCTGCTTTGCATGGTTGTACATGCCAAGGAGCCGGCCAAGGGTGATATGCACAATACCGATCCAGATGGATAAGACCATCAGTTCGGGGATGTTCGGGCCGTGACCCCCGTGTTCACCGGACATCAGGTGACGGGAGTACACAAGCGGATCCCACCAGGGTATTGCGAACCCGAGGAATTCACTGAATATGATACCAAAGAAGATACTCGATATGCTCGCGTTCCTGAGAACGGTGAGTAACTGCTGGCCTGCTTCGCCTTTGAGATACTTCCGGAGCGCAAGCGCCAATACCAGGAGTACCAGACCATAACCGACATCGCCAAGGATCAACCCAAAGAAGATGGGGAACACAATGGAGACCATCAGGGTTGGATCAACCTCGGTGTAGCTGGGCCGGGAATAGACGTCCATGAGCACCTGCGTGGGTTTTGCAAAGTCCGGGTTGTTGTATTCAACCGGAACAGCGTCGTGCTCAAGGTCTGTGGGTAAGACCGTGACATAGATCTTCCCCTCGGTCACATGGACGAGGGAGTTTGTCACTGCCGTTACCTGGTCAGTCGGGATCCACCCTTCGGCAACAAAGGTCTGTTTCGTTGTTGCAAACCGCAGGGGGGCTTCCGACTGGTCAACTTCTGCTTTCAGGAGTTCCTCGCAGGCGACAAGGAAACTTGCGTGCCTGTTCCTGACGTCTTCGAGGTGTTTGCTGATTTCAGAAATTTCCGTGTTCAGCGTCGCGATCTCGCCCTGGTAGAAGTCAATGCGACCCCGGGGAGATCCGGACTCCTGCGGAACGGGCACCGACTGGAACCCGGCTTCAGAAAGGGTCTTCTCGACATCGCTGCGCTGCTCTGTCGGGAACACCACAACAAGGAAATTCTTCTCTTTACCCCGTACTACATGCTTCTCGTGGGGAACAGTGATGGTAACATCGCGGGAGATGTAACCGGCAATGGTTGAGAATCTCTTGTAACCGTGATACAGATTCAGGTCAACCGGTACATCCAGAAACGGGGTGATCTCGAAGATCTTCTGTTCGAGTTCCTTTACCCGGGTGTCGAGTTTTGAGCGCCTGACCGTCAGCTCTTCGACTTCCCGCTCAAGAACCGGAAGTTCTTTTTCGATTCTTGACTGCAGCTCGTCCAGTGAACAGGACGGCCCTGCATCTACGTCGTCTGCACTGAGGGAGACGGCGTTGGTCATAGCCCGGATCTTAATAAGATCGATGGACTTTTCGCTTGCACCTGGAAGAGGCGAACCTATCTTAAAGCCCTCGTAGCCTTCTGCCCCGGCATCGACATACTCCTCGATGTGGAACAGGTTGTGGCGGTACAGTTCCGCAACAACCGGGGCCATCTGGTCCCGTGAGGCGGCGATGAGAAGCCGGCTCATCCGCTTAGGCTTTAACATGCAGCTGCTCCTTAAACCGCAAAACCAGCAGCTGCACTGCATTGGAAAGGTTCTGTTCGCCTTTCACCTTGAGTGTCGCTGCGCGCTGATTGCCACTCTTTATGATTTCAGCGTGCTTAAGTGCCGCCTGGTGCCGTGCTTCTTCCAGTTTCAGCTTTTTGTATTGTTCTGCATTACTCTGCGCCTTGGATACCAGGTTATCAGCCTCGAGCTCGGCCTGAGAATGTCGTTGCTTCTTCTCATCCTGAGCCCTGCTGATGGTGGACTGGTACTCTTCTTCAGCTTTTTTGATGTCTCTTAGGACCTCAGTCTTCATCCAACCCTCCTCTCACGGCAAGTACAATAGTTGGGAAAATTGGGATATATGTATTGTTATTTCGTGGCTCC
>DUHF01000177.1:5375-13820 GCA_013331015.1 Methanoregula sp. | reverse complement strand
GGGTTGAGACCCCCATACCCCCAAAAACGATAACCGCCGCCACCCCCGCGGGGCGCCCTCCGGGGCGGCGGCAGGCATCGCAATAAACTTACAAAATCTCTGGAAATGCTTATCGATTGTGATTTCCATGAAAAAATTCTCTATTAGAAAGATGGGGGCAAACGCCCCTCTTATCCTCTTACGATACTTGCTTCCATCTGAAATGGAAACTGTGCGGCTGCCTTATTTTCCTTTCATCCCATGAGCGCTAAAAATTTTTTCCCTGAGAGACGGTAAAACCCGGTCATCGCATTAGGGGTGCTACGAGTATGCAGGGCGTCAGGCCAAAAGAGCGCCAGAGCATAGTGATGATTCCTGCAAAAACCGTTCATCCATCGAACCTGCGGATAATAACACTAATCTCGTTTTGGCTCCCACGGGATCATGAGGAGTTATCCTGGCCGAGCAGCAGCGAAATATTCCGGTCTCCGACCTTGTGCGGGTGCATGCCTGCCCGGTCCGGTTTTATTATGAGAAGAGTGACCCGGTTGCCGAGTCTGACCGTTACGCCATCTGCAAGCAGCTCTCGTACCACCTGGGAAAACCGCTCGATTCCGGGGTCATCTGGAACGAGGTTTCCACGGTCCGGCCGGCCATTGATCCCGGTCTTAAAGAGTTTTTATCTCTCTGCATTGATGCGTGCACCAAGCGGGAGTGGAAACCGGCAAAAGAGACCGATGTCCGGGTGGTTTCAAAAAAGCACGGGCTTTCCGGGATGATCGACCGTATCACGGATGACGGGGCATTTTCCATCATCAGGGCTTCCGGCGCCATGCCGATGGGGACCTATGCTGCCGACCGGCTCCGGATTGCCGCCCTCGCCCTCTGCCTTGAAGAGGTGACGGGAAGTGAGGTGGCCGGCGGGAACGTGGAGTACATCCCGGACGGGGTCGTGCGGTACCATGAGGTCCAGCCCCGCGACCGTCGTCAGGTGATTGCCACCCTGCACAAGTACCGGTCCATCATGGACGGGAACCTGCCCGAACCGCCGCTCAATGCCCCCTGCAACCGGTGCCGGTTCCAGGAGAAGTGCAAAAGCAGTATCGGGCGGCGGCTCTCCGAGCTGCTTTAAAGGGAGGATCATTGCACCCCTCCTCCACTTTTGATCTTCAGTGTCCTCCCACTCTGCTTCAGCTCAACCTGAAATCTCCCCCATTGTAATACCATGCGGCCTGCCCGGCATTTTATGCAATATCAGGCAGGGGGGTCACCCCCTCCAGCGATCCGGAACGGTGGGGGGGGTTCCATCCGTTTAAAAAAAAAGTGGAGGGGGGGTCTGCTGCTGACCCCCCTCCTCTAAATTGAGTAATGCACCTGTTTTTACACGAGTCGAGGCACCATCTCTGCTTGAATATCAGACGTGAAAGGGATAACTGTATGTCACTCAAATACGGGAAGGGGGGGTCGGATCCGGCCGGAGGGGGGAGGGAGTCTGCCGGTAACCCCCCACCCCGTGGCAGGGGGGGTCACTCCCGTTTTGAAAAAAAGTGGAGGGGGGGTTGGGGAGTCCTGCATAATATGGGCGACAATGAAAGGGGGATCTCTTCAGCCTGGAATTATCATGCCTTCCCATGCCTCTCCCGCTCCTTCCCGCAGTCCGCGCACTTCCCGTGGTGAACATCGATCGTGCCCCCGCAGGTTGTGCAGGTCCAGCGCTCCCGTTCCATCTTCACAAAAGCCCGGATCCCGTTTTTCCGGATTGCCTCAAGGTTATCGATCATGCTCATGCCATACGTTGTCCGGTATCGCTTGTCCAGCTGCTTCAGCCGCCGGCACGGGAAATCGTCGCAGTCGTGGCGATACCTGTCCTTCACCTTCTCGCAGCCGGATATGGTGCAGTTGATGCTGCACAGCCGGTTTGGTGTATAACACCCGCCGCACCGGTTCTTCTCCCGCAGGAATGCCGAGCAGATGGCGCAGTTCATGCCGCACGGTGCGATCAGGATTGTTTTGAACGGGTTCTTCGCCGCCATTGATTTTGAATTGTCCCGCATCCTTAAAAAAACCTGCCGGATTACGGGCAGCAGGTCAGGTGCAACCCCCATCACTTTCACGCCCCGCATCCCGGCGCCTTATAGCAGGGTCCAAAAAGACGAAGTGGAAGTGCATAACGACAGGAAGTGACCATCACGACGGCATACCGTATCGAGACCGGGACCCCCGAGGGCGACGCACTGGGATTTACCGAAAGCCTCTTCTCCGGCTGGCTGGAGATTGCAGAGAACAACCGGCTCTATCTCCACTACATCATCTCGCGGGATAAGAATGAGGGAAACACGCAGGCACTGATCCGTTCATGGCTCGAACGGGGCTACGATGTCCGGGTGGTGATGCCCCGGCCGATCATGCAGCACATCCTGATAAAATTCCGGTTCGAACCGTCCCGGGAATTCCTGCCGGACCAGTACGAGGACCAGGTCGAAGTCTGGCAGTCCCCGGGAAGAGATGCCCCTCATTCAGCCTCATGAAAAAGAGCCGGAGGCTGGCATTGGTTCTCCTATCGCGTTTCAGGCATCCTGTTCCAGCAGCGTCTTTGAAACGATATACTCGCCCCGGGCCTCGCGGGTGGTGCCGACAATGAGCCAGCGTTCATTGCCGTGCTGCTCCAGGACCCCGCATGCCTCGATCGTCTCACCGGCAAGTGCCTGCCCGCTGTACGTGTGGGTGAAGGAGAGGACGCGGCTGACCGACTCGTGTTTAACCTGGTACACCGCCGGGTTGTCAAAAGCAAGTGATGCATCGGTAACCGTTGCCTCGATCGTCATCTTCCCGATAACCGTACCTTTCCCGGTCTGTTCGGAACTGATCTCATCATACGAGCGGGTATAGAGGATGTCGAAATAGGTCCCCTCGATCTGCCCGCGGTTGAATTTCCGCATCTCGTGGAGCACGAACCGGTCATAGGAGATCTCGGGCTTGCGCTTCTCGTACACCTTCCGCCACATCTCCCCCGAGAGACCTTCGATCTTCCCCTCAAGGATGCCCTCCTTTACCTTTCTCTGGGCAGCGAACCAGTGCTTCCCGTACACGACCATGTCGATATCGGATGTGCCGTCATCGAGCTGGACGAGGAGCGAACCGGTGCAACCGACTGTCCCGGGCGGAAGGCCGAAGATGTCGAGCAGTCGCCGGACCCTCGGGTGCGTTGCGGCGATTCGCCCGATCTCGAGGTCGGGTTTGTAGACCCGTTTCACCTCATCGTGGGGGATCCGGTGGAGGAGACCGGCATACTGCGGCTTGTGCTCTTTGATGAACGCAAAGGCCTCCTCAAAATCATACTTGGTGTACCGGCGCCCGGAAGGGTGGACCCGTTTGCCCCCAGGCTCCGGCACATACCGGAGCACGCCCCCGACCGCTGAAGCGTTGTCGTACGTGGATACCGCGTAGAGCCAGCCATCGGCATCCTCGACAAAATCGCGCAGCCGGATAACGGGCACCATTCCCTCCACCTACAGGAGTCCTTTGAGGAACTGCCCGATCCTCTCCACATCAGCGCCCGAGCGAAGAATTGTCTTTCCCACGAGATCAACGACCGTGCTGGGGGTGCCCGGGAGCTGCCCGCCATCAATTAAAAATTCGTGCGGCACGGTGCACTGGTCCGGGGTTTGGGGATCTTTTGCGCCATGAAGGTTTGCACTCGTTGCCGTGATTGGCGCATCGAATCTCTCGATCAGGCGCCTTGCCATCTCGTGGGCCGGCATCCGTATCCCGATCATCCCCGTCCCTCCGGTGAGGATCTCCGGCACGGTGTTCCGGGCAGGCAGGATGACGGTGACCGGCCCGGGGAGGAACTCGTCTAAAAACCCCTCCATTTCGGGCCTGACATGAGCAACTGCGGCAAGCATATCGAAATCCGATACCGCAATGGAGATCGGCATTCCCAGCGGGCGT
This sequence comes from Methanoregula sp., assembly GCA_013331015.1. Taxonomy (GTDB): domain Archaea; phylum Halobacteriota; class Methanomicrobia; order Methanomicrobiales; family Methanospirillaceae; genus Methanoregula; species Methanoregula sp11803u. The sequence continues at coordinate 9,890 of DUHF01000177.1, read as the reverse complement.
TTCTTGGCCTCGTACACCCGTAGGATCGCTTCATCCGAGAATGCATCGGCACCAAGACCATAGAGCGTCTCGGTCGGGTAAATGACGAGCCCGTCATGCATCAGGACACTGACGGCCTTCTCAATGATATCCATAGTTAAAACTCACGTCCCCGGACCCGGTTGATATCAAAGACTGCCTTGCTGCTCACATGCATGACGGCAAATACTCCTGCCTGGATGGGATCGGAGACCACAAGATCGGCATGCTCTGGTACCGTGCCTGCCATCTTCAGGGAAATGACCGGTATGCCGGCCTCACGGACCCGGTCCACGGCCTTTGCGATCTCACCGCCCATGATCGATCCGGCAAGCACAAGGATGGCAGCGCGGGGGAGGCGGGCGACTGCGTCCACGGCAAGCGCCAGTGTATGCTCCCCAACAAGCGGGATGGTGTCCACCGAGATCCGCTCGCCCCGGATATTATGCCGGTCTGCCTCGTTCACGGCACCCATTGCCACCTGTGCCACCTGGGCTCCTCCACCAATGATGATGACCCGTGATCCGAAGATGTGGCCAAACGGCTGGTAACACTTCACTTCGCGAACCTGCGGGATGTTTTTTAAATCCGCAATGAGCCGGTCATGATCCCGAACCTCGTCGCAGTCATATTCAAAATAAAGTTCGGCAAGGCCTAAGAACGGCCCGGAATCGAACACTTCCTGGCTGATCATCACGATGTTGGCATCATGATCTGCCACTACGGTGGCGATGTCCCGTAATGCACCCCTGCGGTTCTCCGCGATGATCCTGATTGCCGAGCGTTCGGGAACGTGTTCCATAGACCAGATGCGATAACCGGGGATCGAACCCGGGTTAGAAGCTTGGGAAGCTCCTGTCCTACCGCTAGACTATTATCGCATGAACTTATGCTGTTCTGCTCTCTTATTTTGTGTGAATTTTAGATAAACCTAGTGCTCCCGCCCCCTCTTCCTTTTCATCCTGCCGAAATCCCGTGACCCGGTTTTGCTGCCGGTAACCCGTTCCAAAGGACAAAAAGCAACCCGGGTCTTTGGGAAGATATGTTGGATTCCGTATCATTTTACCAAAAGGTCAATATTTAAGCGCATCAGGACAGAGTACGTACAGGAACTGCCGTGCACGCGCGGTAATTTCTGGATTCTGTTGCGGCAGAACGGGGACGGTCTTCTCCCGCCCCCGGTCTTTGCCGAATCGAGCACAGGAGCATCACGATGAACTTCCGATCTGTAATCTGTTATCTCATACTCGTAATCTTCCTGCTGGCGCTGGCACCCCCGGCAGTTGCAGAAGATACGCAGTCCCCGACCGTGATCTACCAGACCACGTTCTCGACCGATCCCCGCTGGGTAACCAACAACCCGTCGTCCAATTACTGGGATTCCAAACTCGGTATGTATCACTTCGGTATCGAACCGAGCACCGGCAATTATGCCTACTATCCCAACCCCACGTATGACACGCTCGACTACGAGCGCGGCCCCTTCAGGCTCGAGTATGATGTCATCCTCAACCGGGTTGACGCGTTTGCAAATGATGGTGCAACCTTCCGTCTCGGCTTCTCCGGTTCCGAGATGGACCCGAACAAAGGCCCCATGGTCCTGACCCAGTTCACCAACGCCAAGTTCGGCCGGATCATGTGGCTGCGCCTGGTGACGAATGGCAACAAGATGACCCAGGTGAACAGCCAGCACAGCGATACGCAGACCAGCGGTTCACGGGCCTACGACGGCCCCACGGTCAAGTACGAGCTGAACAAGACCTATCATGTTACCGTTGACTATGATGCTCAGAATGCGCTTTTGAGCATGAAGGTGAACGAGAAGACCAGCGGTAACGAGATCTGGAGTTACTTTGTCAATGTTGCCCAGGAACTTCACGGGATGAACCGCATCTTTATTGGATCCGTTGGCGATTATGGTCCTACGGGGATCTATGCGACCGGCTACATCGATAATGTCCGGCTGACCGTGCCAGTCCAGGAAGCCGCAACCCCCGTCGTGACCGTACAGGAGACCGCAATTACAACCCGGCCAACGCCCATCCCAACTACCGCCCGGCCTATCGGTACCGTGCCGACCGAGTATATTGAACAAACCCCGCAATCCCCCCCATCTGCTGTCCTGCCCGTTGCAGCAGTTGCACTCGCCGCGCTCTGCATGGGGATAGTGAGTTTAAGGCGAAAGGAATAACTCTTTTTTTTAGCAGGGCCTGCCGATTAAAAACGTGAACGATCCCACATTCTCCCAAAAAGAGGATCACGGCAAAAAAGAGTATGGATTGTGGCTTTTATGTATGATTCCAGGAGGCTTTGTTCCTCCTGATCTCTGGAGTGAGAGTCTGGTGGTCTTTCCCCGCGTGGTTGTGGGGTACTGTTGCCTGAGTTACGTGCCCCTGAAACCCTGTGTGGTGAGGACCGGGGATGTGCATGGATGTTCATCGTTCTTACGGGTATGTGGCATTGGTACGGGGCTCGTTTACGATGAACCCTTCAGCCTGACCGTGGTGCATGACGGCCGGGCGATCGGTCTCTCCCGGGGGCACGGTAATTCCGTATCCCGCTTCACAGCAGTCCTGCGGTGTGGCTGCCGCTGACGGGGATACCATCATGGCAATGGAGAGCAGGACCAGTGAGAAACCGATTATGATCTTTCCGGTGTTCATCGAAAATTCTCCTCGTACGGTTCTTTCATGGGTCGGTGACACGCCGGATCATACTCGTGTATCACCTGATTACTATGTCCTTTCCCTGCGCTGATAAATACCCCGAATCGCCCGGGTTGCAGCCTTGAACTCCAGGGTTAAACGGCATAACCTCAAGGGATGACCATATGAGGAGGAAATATAAACCGCCATGCCCTTATCTTCCAGTGACCAAAGAGTACAGGTTCACAAAAAAAGCACCTGTCCCGGTGGAGCGCAATGGACCCAGACGATAAATCACCCACACTGATTGTTCCCGCAGAATCCGATTCATTAGAGGAACTGTCGGACTATCTCGATGTCCTTTCCAGCAGCGCACGGCTGAGGATCTTAAAATTTTTGGAAAAGAAGCCGCGCGACGCCCGTTCGATATCAAAGGAGATTGAGACCAGTTATGAGAATACAAAAAAACACCTCGACAAACTCTTGAGCATCGGGGTCATCAAAAAAGAGGCCGGTCTTGGTGCACCAACATCAAAAGGTATTCACCCGGTCTGGCAGTACTCCCTTGTGCCGGGCGGCCTTGAGGCCATCATAAGGAATCTCAGTCTCTTCTCCAACACGCGGGTGAATGTTGTCGGAACCGAGATCTCCCAACGGCTCGATGCAGTTAAAGGTACCATCTCCCGGGAAGTGCTGGGGAACGTTCCGGCAGTCATCGTCCTTGGCGGCCCGGACGACACAAAGGTGTTCCTCCTCCGCGAAGATACGGTTAATCTCGGCAGGTCCGATCCCGAGAACACAAAAGCATACCACCCGGAGTCGGATGTGGTCTTCTCTGAAGGGTACACGGCAGTCACCCGCGTATCAAAACCCCACGGGCGGTTCCTTCACAAGAACGATGTCTGGTTTATCGAGGACTGCGGGAGCACCGGCGGGACGCAGGTCAATAACAAGCGGGTTGAGAAGTCAGTTCCGGTTGCCCTGCATGATGGCGATCTCATCGAGCTGGCAAAAGGGGTATCGGGAATAAAACTCCTCATGGTCCTTCCTGCAAAGGGCTGAAAGGGTCGTGGGGCACCCGCCTGAATAATCCCCCTTATGTATTTAAAAGAACAAACTCAGGAATAACAACCGGACTCCATGATGCCACCGCCCCGCACTTCCCGCGTTTGGATGTTTCTTCTTTGTGTCCTGTGCATCCTCGTTCTTCCCATGGGTGCAGCAGCGGAGCGTATCGTGTCCCCGTCCGGTGCCGAATTTGTCAGCATCCAGGACGCAGTTGACTGGTCGTCATCCGGAGAGACGATCCTCGTCCAGAGCGGAATTTACCTGGAGAATGTCCGGCTTTCCAAGAAGATCACCCTCATCGGGGTGGATACCGGGGCGGGAGCGCCGGTCATCAGCCCTGGCAACCGGGATCCCGCGGTGGTGGTCCTTGCCGATGGATGTACTATTGAGGGGTTCTCGATCCAGAACAGTGCCCAGACGAGCGGGATCCGGGTCACGTCCCACAACAACACCATCCAGAAGAACAAAATACGGAAAAACGGGATCGGGATCATCCTTGTCTCTTCGGGAAAAAATGTTATCCGGGAAAATGAGATCTCCGAAAACGAGAAGACCGGCCTTGTCCTTGAGGAGTCGAGTGGCAATCATATCGAGAATAATGTGGTGAGAAAAAACCCGACCGGAATCTCCCTCGACGAGTATTCCCTCTCCAACACCATTTCCCGGAATAATTTCCAGAATACCCAGAATGTGTTCTCCCGGAGCGCGACTTCGGTTTTCAATTCCCCGCTCCCCTTCACCTATACCTATCTTGGCAAGAGCCAGAAGAGCCGGATGGGCAACT
>DUHF01000177.1:0-5290 GCA_013331015.1 Methanoregula sp. | reverse complement strand
TTCCCTTAATGGATCCAAAAGAGTACTACGCCAAAGTGACCCCCGTGGTATCCGGCACCGTGAATACCTCTCTCACAGAACCCGTGCCTACCTCCCTGCCCACTGGCGTGCAGACCCCGGGCCCACAGCCCACGGCCGCTCCTTCGCCCATCCCGTTCCCCCTCCTTAACGGCTCACAGCTGATGATCGGGCTCATCGTTCTCCTTGCAGTCATTGCGCTCGGTGGCGGGGCATATTATCTGAGGAAACGGCGTGGAGCCCCGGTACCGGAAGATGAACCGGCCAATCCTGCACAAGGCGTGCCCGAACCGGGGCCTCATGTCGTGACCAAGGCAGCATCGGCTCTGAAAAGTGCTGTTGAGAAGACCCGGTCGCTTGTTACCATCCCGAGTTTCAGGACCGTGCTTTCCGATACACAGGATGCCGAACCAAAACCCTCGGTTACGGACCAGAAGAACTACTTCCCGCGGGAACTGGAGAACAAATACACCGAGATTACCTTTGTCGGGCGCGGGGGGATCGCATGGGTCTTCTCGGCAATCCGCAAGACCGACGGTACCAAAGTTGCTGTCAAGATCCCCATCAGTTTCGATGAGGTCACGGGCAAGTGTTTCCTCAACGAGATCGCGGCATGGGAGACACTCCGCCACGAGAATATTGTCGAGGTCACGGCGGTTAATATCCTCCCCGTCCCGTACGTGGAGATGGAGTTTGTGCCCGGCTCGCTCGAGGCTCTTGATAAACCCCTGCCGGTCTGGAAGGCGGTCCATCTCATCACGCTTGTGGTTGACGGGCTCCGGTATGCCCACGAGCACGGGTTCATCCACCGGGACATCAAACCCCACAATATCCTCTTAACCGCAGAACTTGTGCCCAAGATCACCGACTGGGGGATGAGCAAGGTGCTTGCCGCTGAGGTGAAAAAGTCAAGCGTTGCCGGTTTCTCGCTCTCCTATGCGGCGCCCGAGCAGGTATCTCCCTCGGAGTTCGGCAGGACTGACGAGCGTACCGATATCTACCAGCTCGGCGTGGTCTTCTATGAACTGGTGACCGGGTCGATCCCCTTTGGTGGCGAGAGCATCGTTGAGGTGGGAAACGCCATCCTGCGGGAAACTCCCACCGCGCCATCCGAATACAACCCTGATGCCCAGGCTGTTGAGAAGATCATCCTCAGGTGCCTTGAAAAAGATCCGAAGAAGCGCTACCAGTCGGCTGCTGAACTTCTTGATGCCCTTCACGGGTACCTTGACGAGGATGACGAATGACAAAAAATGGCGATCTTTTCACCTGCCTTCCGGAGGCTGTACCATGAGTGGTGAAGAGTTGGTATGGGAACCTGCACCCTGCGGGCATTGTGAAGGGTACGGGTGCACCTACTGCAACAGGACGGGAATCGTTTTGGTGGCAGCACCCAAAACCCCCTGCCGCCACTGCGATGGCGTGGGGTGTTTCTACTGCGGGTTTACCGGCTGGACGCACCCGAAAGGCAAGTACGATTGATCGCGTTTTGAGGTTTTTTTAACATTAAAACCTGCCCTCGATGCGCCGCGGGATGACGCACTCTTCAAAGCGCCGGGCAAAATACCGGTCGGTCATACCGGCAATAAAGTCCCGCACGAGCTCTGCGGGGGTTGCTGATTCAAGATAGGAGGGGCTGACATACCCGGACTTAAGAAAATCCAGAGAGATCCGGGCATTCTGCCGTTCCTGTTCAAGATCCTCAAGGCATGTATGAAAGAGGGTGGCGTACATTGCCCGGACTTTCTCCCGTTCGGAACAGAGAGCCGGGTTGTCGTAGATCTGCTGCCGCGAGAACGAGCGCAGCGAGATGAGGGCTTCTTCTACCGTACGGCTGTACGAGATGCAGCCCTCCTCTTCCGTATCGCTGTTTTCAAGGAGGTCGAAGATGAGCGTATTGATGATCTCCCGGTTGTTCTCTCCAAGAACCTCCCTGCAGACGGCGGGTATTTTTGTGTCATCCGCGATAAGCCCGACTTCCCGTGCGTCCTGCAGATCCCTGCCGATGTAAGCGATGGTATCGGCGAATTTGACCACGCAGCCTTCGAGCGTCATGGACGATTTGGGTCTCTTCCCATCGGTTGCGTCCTGGACCTTCTTGTCAAATTCCGCCCAGCCCGGACAGGGTTCAGGGACGATCTTCACATCGTCAGCCTCCCCGTTGTGGCAGAGGATGCCATCAAGTACCTGCATGGTGAGATCGCAGTCCTCGATCTGGTCAAGGAACCGTACGCTCTGGACATTGTGGAAGAACTTCCCGATGCAGTGCCGCTCGCAGAGTTCCGAGAGGCAGGTCTCGCCAAAATGCCCATAAGGGGTATGGCCGATGTCGTGGCCGAGCGCTATCGCCTCGATCAGGTCCTCGTTGAGACGGAGGCACCGGCCGATGGTGCGCGCAATCTTGGAGACGAGCTGGACGTGGATGACGCGATGGGTGATGTGGTCGTTCTCGACAAGGTAAAATACCTGGGTCTTATCGATATACCGGGTGTACGCGCGGGTGTGGATGATCCGGTCCGCATCGCGGGAGTAGGGGGTGCGGATATCTTCGGTTTTCCGGTTGTGCCGCCGGATTGCATCGGCACTGATGGCGGCTAGCGGGGAGAGGAGCGCCTCGCGCTTTTGGGTCATTGTTGCAACTGCCGACTCAAGTCCCTTGTGTGGTTTCCGTTTCCCCGTCTTCACTGGCATGCTGTACGGGTACTTATGCCCAAGGAGTCATAAGGATGACGAAAAAAAGGGTGTTATTCCGGAGCGGTATTCAGGCAACCCTGCGGGTTGCCACGGCTTCAGTCTCCCCATACTGGAGGATATGGTCGTGCATGGCTGCCTTGAGCTGGTTCTTGTTCGACCCGGCGGCAATCTCCAGAAAGTCATCGAGGCCCCAGACCCGGAAGAGGTAACGGTGGGTCTGGCCCGGAAGCGGGCAGGGGCCGGTATACCCGATCTCGCCTGCATCGTTGAGTCCCTGGAGACCGGAGACCGGGCTTGTCACCATCTTCCCCTGGGGAATGCCGGCCGGGATCACGTTCACTGCCGGCAGGTCCCAGATGAGCCATGCACAGTAAGAGAAGACGCCCCGCATCGAAGGGTTGAAGACCATGATGGCAACCGAGCTGGCTTCAAGACCCCCGATGGTAATCCTGGGCGAGGTGTTCTCTCCATCGCACATGTGGGCCGGGGGAAAATCCATAAAGTCAACGCTCACTTCAAGGTTTTTCATACGATGCTTCCTTAAGTGCAGGAATAAGGTATCATATCCTTAAAATAATTATGCCTGCTCACGGGCCCTTACCGCGAGCAGATCGCTACCGTCTCACCATACTGGAGGACATGGTCCTTCATGGCCCGGATCAGTTCATGTTTGTCTGAGCCCGGGGCAAGATCCAGCATGGTATCCAGCCCGTATACCCTGAACTGGTACCGTATCATCTCGCCCGGTGGCGGGCAGGGTCCGGCATACCCGATGGTCCCGTAGTCCGTGATTCCCTGGACCGAGGTGACCGGTGCTGTCGTTGTTGGCTCTTTCGGGATACCCGCCGGGATGACCGGCAAGGGGGGCAGATTCCAGCAGATCCAGGGAGTGAATGAACAGCAGGACTTCTCGAACGGGTTGAATACCATCACAACGATTGATGCGGCGTTGAGTCCTTTGAAACGGATACGCGGGGATATGTTTTCGCCGTCGCAGGTATGGGTTGGCGGGAACTCGAGGAAATCCAGCGAGACGATGAGCTTTTCCATACTCCCATCCTTGTGATGAAAGAATAATAAGATGATGCTTTTCTGGGGCAGGATTCGCTCCTTTAGAAAACTGCGGGCGGAATGTCCGTTCCCTGTGACATCTACTGCAGAATTTCCTTTATTCCGGAACCTGCCGCAGATAGTAAAGTCCTCTTTTTCACGGGATGCCTTACCAGCCCCTGGGCAACTTCACCTGCCAGAAACACTCATGGGCCCGTAGCGTGGGATGGGTCGTATTTCCACATCTTTATTGTATCAGCGGATCAACTGGTACGAGTACACGATTCACCCATATCCAGAGCGATACCATGGCAAAGAACACCAGCAAATCCAGAAAACCGGAAGAAGAGTGCGACAACAACTGTGCCGGTTGTGCAACCGCATCTTCCTGTACGTCAGCAAACAAAGAAAAGGCCGGCCTGCCGCCCAAGGCAGACATTGACGTGAAGCATGTCATCCTTGTGTTGTCCGGCAAAGGCGGTGTCGGCAAGTCCACCGTCTCGGTCAACCTCGCCTATGCACTCGCGGCCCATGGGAAGAAGATCGGGCTCCTCGATCTCGATATGCACGGCCCCAATGTGCCCAAGATGCTCGGGATCGAGGACCACAAGCTGGCGATGATGGACAACAAGATCGAACCGGTACACGTCACCGGAAACCTCTCGGTCATCTCGATGGCATTCCTGCTCCCGGACACGAGTACGCCCGTCATCTGGCGCGGGCCGATGAAGATGACCGCGATCCAGCAGTTCCTCGGTGATGTCAACTGGCATTCCCTTGACTACCTTGTTGTCGACCTCCCGCCCGGAACCGGTGACGAAGCGCTCACGATCGCCCAGCTCGCCCCCAATGTCCGCGGTGCGGTCATCGTCACCACCCCGCAGGATGTGGCAACCCTTGATGCCGTTAAATCCGCAAAGTTCATCGAGAAGCTTGGCCTGCCAGTTATCGGGATCGTCGAGAACATGAGTGGCATGATCTGCCCCCACTGCGGCGGGGAAGTCGATCTCTTCGGCAAAGGTGGCGGAAAGAAGATCGCCGAAGATCTCAAGGTTCCCTTCCTTGGTGCGATCCCGCTCGATATCGAGATGCGCAAGGCAGGCGACGAAGGCCGGCCGTTCATCATCCGGCGCGGTGACAGCCCCACGTGGAAGAGCGTGGACGCGGTCATGACCGAACTCATCAGAGTAGTCGAGGGATAACGAGATGGATTACGAGCGGATCCTTACCGGGAGGGAAAAACCCCTTCCGATCTACAAGGGTATCATAGCCGCCCTTGAGAACCCGCTCTCCTTCCCCGATCTGCTGGAGCCGATCTACCGGGAAGCAATGAACATGGACGATGAATCCCTTGACCGGTTCCGGTTCTCCTTAATGCGGCTCCAGCTCTGGGCAGATATTCACCGGAACGAGGATCTCGAGAAAGCCATGCATATCAAGTACGTTGCGCAGGTGCTCGAGAAGGTGGTCTTTGGCTCGCTCGTGATGGAGCAGGCCGAACCTTCCGCTGATTAATTTCCTCTTTCCA
>DUHF01000116.1 GCA_013331015.1 Methanoregula sp. | reverse complement strand
GCAGCGCTTCTCCTGCTACTGTTCGTGCTCGTTATCCTCCCGCCTTTCTCGTCACAGGAGATGGTCGACATCTACCTCCGCGGCACCGGCCCGGCCCCTGCAGTCATGGTCGCAGGTCTCACCCTGACGGTCATCGCTGCCATGCTCACGCTTATGGTTGTAGTGTTTGCAGTGCTGGCATGGAAGGTTAAGTTCTGGACGCCCCTGCATCGCGTTCATTACACCGTTGTTACCATTGCTCTCCTCGCGATGTTGTACTGGCTGCATTACTGGAACCTCTGGGTATTTTGTCTCTGACCTCTCCGGCCAGGGAAAACCAGATTTTTCCCGATCAACTCCAAAATATACTCTCTTTTTTTTGAGCCTCCGACCACAACAGTGAACAGTCTTTCCCTCCCATTATTGATCAATGACAGAGGAGACAAAACTCAAAATTGTCGTTTTTGGTGCATTCGGGGCGGGAAAATCCACCCTCATCACCACGCTTGACCCCGCGGCGAAGCATATCGAGGCGAACTGCGCCGGAGGAACCACTACCGTTGCCCTGGACTTCGGTCGGATCCAGAATAACGGGTGCACTATCCACATCTACGGTACGCCCGGACAGGAGCGGTTCGAGTTTGCACGGGAGATTATTGCGAAAGGAATGGACGGTGCGATCCTGCTCGTGGATGTGACCACGCCCATGGATGAGTTCACCAGCCATCTCTCCGCATCCCTCCATGCTGCCAAAGTGCCTTTTGTGGTCTTCCTGAACAAGTGCGACGAAGCCGGCGCAGATCCGGATGCATTTTCAGGAAAGTTCGGGACTTCGGAAGTACAGAAGATCTCGGCAAAGGATCCGAAACAGAGCAGGGATGCCCTGATGCAGTTTGTCGGTACCCTTGCGCCGCGCCCGAACGGGCACAACCACGGGTAGTTCAACTGCCTGCACCTCTTTTTGTCCGGCCATGCACCAGTCTCCCTCGACCCGGTGAAATGGCAAATGTGCTGCACAGGTGCCTGATAACCATTAATAAAAATGGAAGGGTCCCACCCTCGCGAATTTTTTTTTATCAACCCCTCTGCCCCAACAATTTTATTTTTCGCCAGGGTCTGATGGATCGATCCTGTGATCCACGTCGGATAAAACTGTTTTTTGTAGGTTATATAGCCTGATTGTAGGTTAATTAACCTACAATCGGCAGGGTAATTTACACCGTTTGATCGCGATTGAAAATTTTTAGCCGCGATCCTAGATCGTACCCGAACCGGTATCATGATAGTGTTAGATGAGATTCCTGTTATCGGTCCCGGTTTCGTTTGCACCAGTATTCTGTTCCCCTGAATTAAGCGTGCACCAAAAAAGCAATATCCGGTATAATCCTTACGCTTCCCGCGGGAAATGCCACTTTGCCAGGTAATAGATCCCGGCAATGATCATCACGGCGCTGATTGCTGCGATCACATACCCCCCGATCTCCATGCTGCAGGTCTGCTTCCCGGCAGTTTCAGCCGCGAGACGTGCACAATTCATCGGGAAATCGATCAACAAAAACCAGATGATATAGCAGTTTGCGAGGATCTCCCCGATGACTGCGAGGGTGGGGATAGTCATGGACTGGAGTCCCATGTTCTCTGAATCGGGGGGCATATCGGTGCTCATACTCACATGTATACCGGCCTTGGGTAAAAATGGTACGGGAATATATCGATTACCTGCAGGTTCAGCCCGGCTATAGCATCAGAGGATCCGTTCCAGAATATCAGCAGCATCCTGCACATATGCCGGGCATTTTGTTTTTAACAGGTTCGCCTTTGCAGCGGCATCGTACTCTGCCGGGATGCTCATGTTGTAGCCGAGCAGCTCCGTGCAGTTCACCGACCCGTGCTTTTTTTGAAATTCCTGGATAAACTCCCGGGTGAGAGCACGGGTCTTCTCGGTCGCAGCCGGATCATCGCTTTGTTCAGCTTTGCCATATTTGAGACCGATCACCATGATCGCGCCGGAAACGGCCCCGCAGATATTGCCGGTCCTTGAGATGCCCGCGCCAAACCCGCAGGCGATCTTCCGGGCGGTCTTTTCGTTTAGTCCCAGTTCCCCGGCAAAGGCGGAGAAAACGGAGGCCGAGCACGTTATCCCGGTTGAAAACCTGGCTTTTGCATCATCGGATTTTGTCATAGTATAGCTTATGTGTTTACTGAGTCGTATTAAAAAATTCATCCCGGACGCGGTTAACACCCGGTCACCGGTTCACGCGCCTCTCCGGCTCGAAGCTCTCTTACCACCTGAATATCTTAAAGGAGTGCGGGCTTATCGAAGGTGAATATCACGGAAACTGGATCATTTATTCATTGACAAATGCCGGCCGGGAGTATGTCGGGTAGTCCTGCGGTTTGGGAATTTTTTTTAGGACCCCGGAACCGGAATCCTTTTTTGTGAATGAATAAAAAAAGGATTTTTCAGACCATTTCGGCCTTGACAATGACAACATCCTTGACCGGGCGGTCGCCGAGACCGGTCTTGGTCTTGCCAATCTTGTCGACAACATCCATCCCTTCGACAACCTTGCCGAAGACCGGGTGCTTCCCGTCAAGGAAGTTGTTGCCAACAAGGTTGATGAAAAACTGGGATCCGCCGGTGTTGGGGCCGGCATTTGCCATCGAGATCGTACCGCGATCGTTCTTGTTGACGGGCGAGAACTCGTCCTTGATCGCATAGCCCGGGCCGCCGCGTCCGGTGCCGGTTGGATCGCCGCCCTGGATCATGAACCCGTTGATGACCCGGTGGAAGATAACCCCGTTGTAGTAGCCTTTCTGAACAAGCGTCTCGAAGTTGCCCGCGGTTATGGGCATATCTGCTGCAAGGGCAATGGTTATCGTGCCCATGTTTGTTTCGAGCCGTACGCTCTTGTCTGAAGCAGTTGTCATAGTACTCCACTACTGTATGGAACCTGGTAATTCATCTGTCTTGTGAGTCCGCTCTGATAGTGAGGGGTAAAGACGTGCTCAATGGAGATTCAGTTTTTTCAGCTCCCTTACCCCCAAGGGAGGGGGTTCCGGTACAAAGGCTCTCATGCCAGAAAACCGGCTGAAAAAACGGACATACGGTATCCTGGAATTATTCTTATAGAAAAAAATGGGTTTTTTAGATCATTACGGCATGGATGATCGTTACGTTCTGGAGCGGGCGGTAATTACCTGCTTTACCTGATGTCTGAACTTTTGCGATCGCATCCACCACGTCCATGCCATCGACAACCTTGCCAAAGACCGGGTGCTTGTTGTCGAGATAATTATTGTCCACGAGGTTGATGAAGAACTGGCTGCCGCCGGTATCTGGTCCTGAGTTTGCCATCGCCAGGGTGCCCCGGTCATTCCGGTTCGTGGTGAGAAACTCATCGGGAATAATGTAGCCCGGGCCGCCGCGTCCGGTGCCGGTTGGATCGCCGCCCTGGATCATGAACCTGTCCATGACCCGGTGGAAAATTACCCCGTCATAGTATCCCTTCTCAACAAGGCTCTTGAAATTCCCTGCAGTGATGGGCATGTCCGGATTGAGCGCGAGGGTAATCTCGCCCATACTCGTCTCAAGGCGGACACGCTCCCAGGATTCGAGTGGCAATACGGTTGTTGCAGGCTGCATGGATACTGATGGCAGAGGGCATACCCCGCTCCCTCCAGCGTCGCAGGTATTCGCAGGTGCCTGCTGGGTGCACCCGGCAGTCAGGAGAAGGGCGGCAATGAAGGCACTCAGGATAAGGGTATTCCGGATCGATAGCATTCCTGAATAATTGGTTGAGAAGAAAAAAATAGGTTTTGGAGGCAGGATGTTTTTGAGGCCGTCTACTTATTCCCGTCATCCTTTCGGGAACCGCCAAAGTAGAAGATCCCGCCGATGGCAAGGATCATCGAGATGAATCCGGTCAGGAGGATCATGCTGCCACGGGAGGTATAGTTGGAATAATCCTCTGCTGAGACATCGATTGCCAGTACCGCGTAAGTGTTGCCGGTCGAACCGTGGACTGCGTCATCGATGGGGGCATAGGCGGTCATGAACGAACCATAT
>DUHF01000151.1 GCA_013331015.1 Methanoregula sp. | reverse complement strand
CTTGAGGAAGGCACCATCATGGAAGTCGAGATCCAGTCGATTTCAAAGAGGGGTGACGGTGTCGTGAAGATGGGTCGTTACATCATGTACGTGGCAAATGCAAAACCCGGGCAGAAAGTGCGGATCAAGATTTCCCGGATATCCGGCTCGATTGTCTTTACGGACCGGGCCGAGGAATAAGTAAATCTCTTTTTTGGCTCGTTCGAAACGTGCATGAACCTTCACTCATGTGCGTTTTTACAAAAGTGCATAAGAACCTCATTTGCAAACGGATCCCGGTTTTTAAAAATCCAATTGCGATCACGATAGCGTTCGAAAACCGTTCCGGAAAGATCGCCGATCGATTTTCATTTCGCAATCGGATCGCGTTTTTTTAAAACAAATCGATCTGCGTTTTTCATCTGCAAATCGGATCGCGATTGAAAACCGGTTTTTTGACCGCACGGACAGACGGAGCGTGAAATCGGATCCCGATTTTTTTATGAAAATCGATCAGCGTTTTTGATCGTAAAATCGATCAGCGATTTTCATTTTGCAACCGGATCCCGGTTTTGAAATTGCAATCGCGATCATGATCGCGATCGAAAAAACGATCCGGATCGATCGCGATCCATTTTTGATCGCAGAACCGGATCCCAAATTTTCCGGTAAAATTGATCCATGGGTTTTTTTAAAGAGCCTTTTTTCAATACCTGCATTGGTGGCAGGACCGGACTTTCTGAAACGTTTGGGAAAAAAGTATTGGAAAAATGACAGATTTTTTTAGGCTTTGACTTTTTTGATGCCCTTGAGGAGCTCGTCGCAGTGACCGGTAATGCGCTTGCAGGCCTTTTTGATGATGGGCAGGGGGTTCTTTTTGTGCTTGGTGGTGACGAGGAGTTCCGGGTCGGAGAACTGGAATTCTATCATATAGCGTGCAACATCAACATCGGGATCGCTTAGGATCTCCTCAACGAGGGCATTCATGAACGTGTGCCCCTCCCCCTGGATTATCAGGCGCACCTTGTCCTTTTCAAGCTCGAGTACTTTTACAATCATCCACCTATGTTTGGGCACCTGAAAACTATTAAGGTATGGGTAGGTGGGGGTTTATGCGAACTCGAATGTCTCGCCATCCGTTCCGCAATGGGGAAGATCCCACGGCATGAGGTGACTCATGTGTACACAGCGGTACTCTTCCGGCTCCAGTTGTTGCGCAAGGGTACAGGCATCGTGATAGTTCATGTGTTTCTGGATGGTGATGTTGGATGGCACAATGGCATCCAGCAGGAGCAGGTCAAGATCCATAAGAAGATCCAGGCTCTGTTGCGGGATGTTACGGTTGGTATCCGAAGTGAAGCCGACACGTGCGTTTTTTGTCTCAAAGAGCATGCCGCAGGTGAATGCGGGGGGATGCGTGACCACAAACGGTGTCACGGTAACCCCGGAAATCTCCACCGACGAGTACGGGTCAACGGCATTTTTCTCAAAGGAGAGGAACCCGAAGAGCTCCGAGCAATACGTAAGGACCGGCGGGGCAGCATAAACTGGTGGGATCTTCTGGACCCGGTAAAACTCGCCAAAGCCGATGAAATGATCGTAATGGCCGTGAGTCCAGATCACAGAATCGATGTGCGGCGAGCCCGTCCGGAGCAGCTGCTGGCGGAGGTCCGGTGAGGAATCGACCAGGATATGATTGCCCTCGTTCTCGATGAGAAGGGATGTCCGAAGACGGGTCGAGCCCGTCTTCTTGGCATGGCTGCACTGGGCACAGTCGCAGTTGATTTTGGGAGTCCCTATCGCATCGCCGGTGCCAAGCAGCGTGATCTTCATGTTATATCCAGTTCTGGTGCCGGATCGCTTCCCGGTTCCTGACCATGGCGATGCCCTTCTTGATATCTGCCGGCCCAATATTCTGCCGCTTGTCCATGAGCGCGGAGAGGATTGCCTCCTTGACCATCATCCGGAGATCTGCTCCGGAGAATCCCTCGGTCTGTTTTGCGAGTACTTCATAGTCGATTGCGCAGTGGAGGGTGGATGTGACCGTTTTTAAGATATTCCTGCGCATCTCCTCGTCCGGCAGTGCGAATTCCACGACCTCATCGAACCGCCTCCATGCCGCTTCATCCAGGAGCTGCGGGTGGTTGGTTGCCCCGATGAGGAGGACGCCGTTCCTGACGAGGTTGATCTTGTCGATGTTTTTTAAGAGCGAGTTTACCGCGCGTTTCATGGCGCCGTGATCATCGGCAGTCCGGCTCTTTGCAACGAAATCGAATTCATCGATAAACAGGATTGCCGGGGAAAGTTTCTTGGCAAGTTCGAATATACGGTCGATATTCTTGGAGGTCTCCCCGAGATATTGTGACGTGATCATCGACAGGCGCACTTCCAGGATGGGCATGTGCATGGTCCGGGAAAGTGCAAGGGCAAGGGAGGTTTTTCCCGTCCCGGGTGGCCCGACAAAGAGGAGCTTTCCGATCTCATAAATCCGGTGGCGGTGCAGGAAATCCCGGTGAATGATCGAGTGCTGGATCTTCTCAACGACAGCGAGCTGTTCGGTGGTGCATACAAGATCCCCGATATGCTGTTCGATCTCTTCAGGGGCATTGATGATGACAAGATCAAGAGCTCCCCGAAGTTTCTCATCTTCGCCAATGAGCTTGGAGAGCCGGGTATCAAGATGGGCCTTGGTGTCTTCGCACGGGGGGTTGGCAGCCCGGATCTTCTGATAATCATACCCATTGGAATCGATGTTTGCAAAGTGGAAGGCAAGCGCCGGGTTCTTCCCGATACAGGGTTTGCCTCCCTGCTTCAGGAACCACTGGGCTGCCGGATCGAGCGCGGTGATCCTGAGCCGCTGGCCAAACTCCTCGTAGGACACGAACGGGTTTTCTTTGAGTTTCTGGTGCGCATCTGCTATCGATAAGGATCGCTTAATCAGGCCGTCGCTGACATACACCGGGCGTTTCACTTCCGCACCACAGGTGGCCCCGAAGATCTCGCGGCACGATGGCGTGAGGTCATTGATATCGAGCGTCTGGTTCTGGTTGAATATTTCTGCGGTCAGAACGATTTCCATGATACGCAGGACTTCTGAATCTTCGGACATGGCTGTAACCCTAATTATTCTATTCAAGACTGAATAAGACTATCTCACCTGCGTAGTGACCACGCAGCCGTCTTCAGTCACAATGATCGTATGTTCGTGCTGGGAGACGAGAGACCCGGGAATGTCTGTAAGGACCGGGTATACATGGAGCATACCGGATTTTACAAGCGTCTGGAGCGCGAGGTCCAGTTTCCGGTCCTGGAGCCAGTGCCGGGCGAACGGAAGGCCATTGCGGTCTTTTATTGTACCGATGATGGTCCGGGCAGATGGGATACGGACCGGTTTATTGGAGATCTGGGAATAGATCTCGCGCCGCATCTTCTCCCCGACATGTCCGCTGCCGGTCGTTGCGAAGGGCTCGATGGCAAAGGTCATACCCTCTTCAAGGATAGTACCCCCCATGTTGCCGACGTTTGGGATGGTGGGAGTACGATGAAGCTCGTACTGGTCGAGCCCGTGCCCGGTCAGGTTTGCAATCGGGCGGTAGCCCCTGCTCTCGATCTCGCCCTGGATGACCGCACCGATCTCCCCTGCTGAGACACCGGGCTTAACCATCCGGATAGCAGATGCCAGCGCGGCTTCTGACGCCTGGAGTAACAATGAATTATTCCCTAGATCGACGGTGGTTGCCGTATCCGCGATGTAGCCATCGATCTGCACCCCGAGATCCAGTTTTACCACATCCCCCCGTTTAAAAATCCGCTCGTCTCCCGGTGAGGCGGTGTCATGTGCTGCGTCCTCGTTGAGCGAGACATTGAGCGGGAATGCCAGTTCCGCCCCCTCATTTATGACCCGGGATTCGATGGACTTGACCAGTTCAAGGTAGGATCCGCCTTCCCGGATCTCGCGAGCCCCATTTGTGAGGATTGCGGCTGCAATCCGGCCAGCCTCGCAGTATTTATCAAATATTTCATCATTCATAGGACAAGATCCTCGGAAAATTTTGTGAAGTTAGTAAAGCCGGTTTTGGTGACTGCCCCGATATCCTCGAGTCGTACCCCGCCGATCTCCGGGTAATAGAGGCCGGGCTCGATCGTAATGACATTCCCTGTTTCGAGTGCTTTTCCTGCAGGGCCGACGGTGGGCATCTCGTGGACCTGCAAGCCCACCCCATGACCGAGATTGTGGACAAATCCGCGGGTATCACTGTGGTAGCCGTGGTCGTGGAAGTGATCAACAACGATCTGGTACAGGTCTGCACCGCTGACACCGGCCCGGGTGCGGGATATCGCGAGCCGTTTTGCCTCTTTCAATACCGTATACATCTCCTGTATCTCATTCGATGGCTCCCCTTTTACCACGGTCCGGGTCATATCCGCATAATATCCGCTCTCGTCATCGACCGGGAACAGGTCGATGATGATCGGTTCGTCTGCATGGAGCGGACCCGTGCCGGTCATGTGGGGGATAGCGGTATCCTTCCCGCAGGCGACGATAGTGTCCACCGCGCTGCAGCCATGTTCAAGCAGATGGCAGTGCATGGTGAACCTGACGTGCTCGGATGTCAGGGGTTTGCCATCGTTATAGAGGATCCCCTTCCTGACCTTCGAGTTCCTGATAAGGGCGACTGCATGTTCCATGGCAGTCTGGGTGATCCCCTGCACCCGTTTCATGGTCTTGATCTCAGATCCGTTCTTCTTTGCCCTCATTGCAAGTACCGTGCCGCTGTCCACGACGACCGTGCAATGTTCCTCCAATGCCTGTGCAAGCGCCACCGGGAAATGGGGAGGCACCAGTATCGTTTTTCCGGTCTGGCCTGCAATCATCAGGGCGGTTGCCTTTACCGGATCCGTCTCAGTTTTGAGGATTTCCGGAAGGCCTGCCTGCGCCCTGGTCATCACCGCAGCGGGCGATTCACGGGCTGCGCGCACCGCCTCCATCTGGGAGACGATGACCGTTCCGTTCCCCCCACCCTTGTTGAAATAGACAAACGGGTCGCTGGTAACAAACCGGGTCATATACCGCATGTCTGCATCCCGTGAAGATGCAAACATAACAAATGTGTCAGCGCCGGCAGTGATGAGCGCATCAGATAAAGGATCCATTACTCTAGTAGTGTACCGTGAAACGTCAAGTACTTTTATTCCGCAGTTGACATACCTGTGATGGATGCCAAAGCAAAAGAACAGTTCCGGTGGAAATTTTACAGTCTGGCGCTCCAGTTGAATGCGATCATTCTGCTTGGGGCCCTTGCGGTCCTTGCCCTCTTCCTTGCACCGGTACCGTTCAGGTACCCTGCCGTTGCGATCCTGCTCATTGCCGCGGCGGTTCTTGGGTATTCCTTCCAGAAAAAATATTATCTCACCAAGGCATGGCTTGATGAGCAGCCGGATAAAAAGGATGAAGGATAACACCTGCGATTGGGTTTGGTATTCAGGAGCCTGTCATGCTGGATAAAATGAAGGACGAGATCGAACTGCTGAGCCGCCATCTGGATGTTGCGCGCGCGGTTGCAGAACACCAGCCGATTGGGATCATGAAACTTTCCGAGCTGTTGGATCTCCCCTCACACCGGATCCGGTATTCGCTGCATGTTCTTGAGCAGGAAGGGTACATCCGTGCATCCCCCGAAGGGGCCGTTGCTACACCCCGGACACTGGAACTCTTCGAGGATCTCAACGAGAGCATCGATGACATCGTTCACCTGCTGGAATCCATGAAGCGGAACTGAATGTTCCCTGAGCCGGGCGCCCGGCCTGGCACAGGCTCACCGCGACAACCCCATAGTTACCTTTAAACGTACCTAAAAAGAATATTTTAGGACGCAATTGATGCGTGCCTCCCTAACTCAGTTGGTAGAGTGTCGGACTGTTAATCCGAATGTCACAGGTTCGAGCCCTGTGGGGGGCGCTTTGGGGGCCCGTAGCTCAGTCCGGTTAGAGCGCCCGGCTCATAACCGGGCGGTCATGGGTTCGAATCCCTTCGGGCCCACTGCCAGGTCTTTTTTTTAAAGAATTATTTGAAAACCTTTCTATAACGGAAATGCATATCGGGACTCATGAAGTGTCCGGTCTGCGGAATGGACTGCGTCAAGTCGGCAAAAGACCTGCTTGCCACGCTGTCAACCTTTTTCCAGCCGTGCCCGGAATGCAGCGTTCGGTCGCTTGACAAACGCCGGCCTCATACGCTGCTCGATTATGCCGAACCCTGCTCCTGCGGCAAGCGTTTCATCGATGAAGTCTTCGCCCATATCTATGTTATCATGGTAGAGGAAGGCGATCTCTCTCTAAAGGATCCGCTAATTGCTGCCGGCTCTCCCCTTATTCACCCCGGTGTGGCCATGGATCGCCCGCCATTCCTGCCGGATAACTCGCTGGTCCTCCTCTCTTCCCGGGTCACCAAAAAGACGGCGGAGAGGCTGGTGCGTGAGGTGCCTGAGGTGCGGGGGGTGGTCAGGACCGGCGATTTTGTCCCGGGGATTGCAAACCCGGACCTGAACTCGGTTCCCCGCGTGTACGAACTTCTGGCCGGGTGCGATGTCAGGGCGGACATCTTCCCGCTCCCCACCGGCCCGCTGGTCATCTACAAGCAGCAGTCCCTGATCCATATCGAGTTTCCGCGTGCAGGGTACCCGAAGATCCTCTCGGTGATTCGCCATGTCGGGGATCCCCCGGTATCTCACTTTGTCGATGCCTGTAGTGGTGTCGGGACGCTCGGTCTCACCGCTGCATGTCTTGGTGTTCCGCATGTTATCATGAACGATGCCTGGTACGCCTCTGCATTCTGGTCAGCATTCAACCTTGAAGTGAACCGTGAATACCTGAAGATACAACGGGTCAGGATATTCGAGCAGATCGATGACATGCAGAAGCATCCGGTCAGCCGGGAGCAGATAAAGATCGCAGAAACGGAAGGTGAGCAGATTATTGAAGTCTACCAGGGAGATTTCCATAACCTTCCCACGGTTATTCCCTCCAATTCCGCGCCAACGACGGCCCTTGATATTTTTGATAAAAAAGATAGCGCTGCACTGCAGAAAATCCAGAAGGAGTGGATCACCCGGGTCGGGGGTGACGTCTTTGTTCCATGACACCCGCGTGAGGGCGGGCGCCCATAAACCCTGCGCTGGTTCCGGTAAAAAGCCTTTATT
>DUHF01000084.1 GCA_013331015.1 Methanoregula sp. | reverse complement strand
AGTTCCAGGCAACAGAAGTCCTGCCCCTGCTGGAAAAGTACCAGGTCACCACGTTCTGCTGCCCGCCCACGATCTACCGGATGCTGATCCTTGCCGACTTAAAGAAGTTCGATCTCCAGAGCCTTCGCCACTGTACCAGCGCAGGCGAACCCTTAAACCCGGAAGTGATCCGGGTCTGGAAGGAGGGCACCGGTCTTACCATCTGCGAAGGGTACGGGCAGACCGAGACTGCCTGTTGCGTTGCCTCGTTTCCGAATATGGAGACGCGTCCTGGTTCCATGGGAAAACCCTCGCCCGGCTGGAAGATCGAGGTGCATGACGATGACGGGAANNCCCGTCAGCCTCCATGAGGAGGGCCGGCTTGCGGTCAGCTGCAATCCCCGGCCGCCCGGTCTCTTTGTCGAGTATATCGACAACCCCGAAGAGAACAGCAAGTCGTTTGTCAACGGCTGGTACTATACCGGGGACAAGGTGTCGGTCGATGATGATGGGTATTTCTGGTTCGTGGGTCGCGGGGATGATGTCATCAAGAGTTCGGGATACCGGATCGGGCCGTTCGAGGTCGAGAGCGCCCTGGTTGAACACCCGGCGGTGATGGAAGCTGCGGTTGTCGGCTCCCCGGACCGGATCCGGGGCGTGATCGTGAAGGCGTTTGTCGTGCTCAACAAGGGATACGAACCCTCCGAGGCGCTGGTCAGGGATATCAAGAATTATGTCAAGCGCACCACGGCGCCGTACAAATACCCGCGGGAGATCGAGTTCATTGCAGAACTGCCAAAGACCATCTCCGGCAAGATCAAGCGCAATGAACTCCGGTCCCGCGAGCTGAAGAACTACCTGGACCGGTCCTGATCTTTTTTTTTATTTCTGCCGGATTGGTGCAGCAACCAATCGAAAAGCGTAATAAGCGCACCACGAAATGGATCTGTATGGTGCGATACTCCGTAACAATGGATAATAAACTCACCGAAAGCGTTGACCGGGAGTGCCAGAAACGCAGGATGTCCCGATCCGAATGGATCAGCGAAGCCTGCACATCCCGGATTGCCGGCTCCGCGGGATCCGGATCGACCGGGCCGACAACCCTCCCCTGCTCATCGGAGGTCATGAGCCGCGATCATCACAATCTCGGGGAGTATGAAGAGGCGTTCCGGAACTTCTCGATTTCGGTTCCTGAATATTTTAACTTCGGGTTTGACGTCATCGATGCCTGGGCCAACAAGGACCGGAACAAACTTGCCATGATCTGGGTGAACCAGGAGGGCGTTGAGAAGAAATACACGTTCTTTGACCTCATGCAGCTCTCCAACCAGATCGTGAACATCATGATCAAGTATGGCGTGAACAAGGGCGACAAGGTCTTGATCATGCTGCCCCGCGTCCCCGAGTGGTGGACGTTCACCCTTGCGCTCATCAAGCGCGGTGCAGTGTACTGTCCCGCCCCGACCATGCTCACCCCAAAGGACCTGACGTACCGCGTCAACATCGCCGAGATCAAGATGATCATCACGATGGAGGAGCAGGCCGAGAAGATCGAGTCGATTGTCAAAGACTGCCCCTCGCTCTCCTGCAAGGTGCTCATCGATGCAAAGCGCCCCGGCTGGATCAGTTATCCGGTGGAACTCGAGTACCCGGCCCCCGTCTCGACAAAGATCGTGAATATGCCTGGCACCAAGAAGACGAAGAGCACCGATCCGCTGGTCATCTTCTTCACCTCCGGCACCACGGGCGAGCCCAAGATGGTGGTGCACGACCACAGTTACCCGCTCGGCCACATCGTCACCGCCCGGTTCTGGCACGATCTCCGGGTCAATGATCTCCACTTCACCCTCTCCGACACCGGCTGGGCAAAGAGTGCGTGGGGCAAGTTGTACGGCCAGTGGATCGAGGGTGCCGCGATCTTTGTGTACGACATCCGCAGCCGGTTCAATGCCACCGAGATCCTGCCCCTGATCGAGAAGTACGGCATCACCACGTTCTGCTGCCCGCCGACCATCTACCGGATGCTGATCCTTGCTGACCTCGACAAGTTCGACTTCTCCGAGCTCCGGCACTGCACCAGCGCGGGCGAACCCTTAAACCCCGAGGTCATCAAGGCATGGAAGGACGCAACCGGCCTCACCATCCTTGAGGGCTACGGGCAGACCGAGACGGTGCTCTGCATCGGTACCTTTGCCGGCATGACCCCCAAGTTCGGGTCCATGGGACGGCCGGCGCCCGGCTGGAATATCGTTCTTCACGATGACAACGGGAAACCGGTTGGTCTCCACGAGGAAGGCCGGATCGCAATCGCGCTGAACCCGCGCCCGGTCGGTCTCTTCCGGGATTACCTGAACAACGAGGAGGAGAACAAGAAGTCGTTCATCGATGGCTACTATTACACCGGTGACAAGGCCTACAAGGACGAGGACGGGTACCTCTGGTTCATCGGCCGCGACGATGACGTGATCAAGGCTTCGGGGTACCGCATCGGCCCGTTCGAGGTCGAGAGTGCACTCATCGAGCACCCGGCCGTGCAGGAAGCGGCCGTTGTCGGGTCACCGGATGATATCCGGGGCCTGATCGTCAAGGCGTTCATTATCTTAAAGCCCGGCTTCAAACCCTCAGACACGCTGACCCGGGAGATCCAGGAACATGTCAAGAAGGTGACGGCGCCGTACAAGTACCCGCGGGTCATCGAGTACGTGGAAACATTGCCAAAGACCATCTCCGGCAAGATCCGCAGGAAAGAGCTCCGGGAACAGGAGATGAAGAAACTCAACAACGACAACGGGGTGAAGAAGGAGTAATGCAAGAAGCAGTAATCCTGCTTCTCCCTCACCTTTATTAAATCGGGCAGGCAATAATTACAGGCGCGAGGGTAGCCAAGCCCGGTTAAAGGCGCCAGGTTCAGGGCCTGGTCTCGAAGGAGTTCTTGGGTTCGAATCCCATCCCTCGCATCTGGACGCGAAGTTTGATGCTTCAGTTCTATTTTTAAACCGCTTCAATCAGACACTTTTCTATGACTTACCCAGTCGCTCAGTTGCTTACGAGCAGCTCATTTCATCCTGTCAGGACTGATCTGGCAGAAAACGCAATCAAAGCCGCCCTTCTGGACTTGACTATCACAACGGTCGATGCCGCCCAGATCCGGGAATTCATTGCAGAACTCCGGTCCTGTAAGAACATCAGCGCAGGGCGGGCGAACAAACTCACCTTTACGCTGATATCCTGGCGCCGGTTCATCGGGCCGTTTGCCGACAACACTATCGGCGATCTTTACGCAGCAATCCCTGAGCTGAGAAATGCAAAGAGCAGCCGTGAGAAGCCATTCAAGCAGAACACCATCAGCGATTTCATCGCCATCCTCAAGCAGTTTTACCTCTGGATGATCGAGAACAAATATTCCCCGCTTACTGAAAGCAAGATCCACAAACTCCGGACGCCGCCCAAGGATACCATGACCAAGGTGGCTGCCGACCTGTTGACACCGGACGAAATTACTTCGATGATGAAGGCGTGCACCCGGACCATGGACCGGGCCCTCATCATGATGCTCTATGAAGGCGGGTTCCGCATCGGCGAGATCGGGACCATGACTTGGGGCGATCTCACGTTCGACAAATACGGCATCATCGCGAACGTGAACTTCAAGACCAACATGCCCCGGTACGTCCGGCTTATCATGGCCCGGGAATACCTGGCACAGTGGCGGGCCTGCTACAAGCCGGACCCAAGCGGCGAGCGGCTGGTCTTCGTGAACGAACGCGGCAAGCCCCTCATCCATGCGACCATCAACAAGCGGCTCAAGTGCATTGCGAAGGATGCCGGGATCCGCAAGCACATCACGCCGCATGTCTTCCGTCACAGCCGGATCACGCACCTCATCAAGGAGAAGGTCCCGGAGAGCGTGATCAAGCTCATGATGTGGGGCAACATCAGCACCGATATGTTCCGGACCTATGCTCATCTTACCGGTCAGGACATTGACTCCGCGATGCTCGAATCCTACGGCATCAGCGTCCCGGACAATGAGAGTGCTATGACGCGGCTGGAGCCGGTCCAGTGCCCGCACTGCCGGAAGATCAACCCGCCCGTCTCGAACTACTGTTTCTCGTGCGGCCAGCGGTTAACGGATGTTGTGATTGANNTATCCTGCGGCAGCTGATTGATGAAAGGATTGCAGAGATGAAGAAGAAAGGGGAATTTTGATTTTTGCGGCACCCCTTCCTATTAAATCCGATTTAATCATCATCTCCAAAACCCAAACCAACTAAAAAGCATATCACTCCACACGCTGAACAAAAATGAGAGCCGAGCGTATTATGGAAACAGAGCAGATAAAAAAAAGGGCCTTTGATTTAGGGGCGGTTCTTTGCGGTATCGCCCCAGTGGAAAGATTTGACGGTGCGCCGGAAGGATTCCACCCGCGGGATATCTACAGTAAAACCGGATCGGTGCTGGTCTTTGCAAAGAGAGTTCCGACCGAAGGATTGTATGCACAAAACTGTGTTCCGTATACCCATGTCAATACCATCGTCACGCAAGAAGTTGACCGGCTTGCCTTTTCACTTTCCCTGTTTCTTGAAGACAATGGCATGGCAAATGTCATGGTCCCAAGTGACGATCCCTACGAATCATGGGATCCGGAAAAGCAGCATGGACGAGCAATCCTCTCCCTCCGACATGCAGGATATTTTGCAGGACTCGGGTGCCTCGGGAAAAACAATCT
>DUHF01000121.1 GCA_013331015.1 Methanoregula sp. | reverse complement strand
CCGGGGAAGAACCCTATACCCTTGCGATCCTCCTCCATGATGCGCTGGTCAACCATAAGGACTGGAGCGGCATCATCACTGCTACGGATATTGATGAGGTGGTACTGGCAAAGGCAAAGGCCGGGGTTTTTGAGGAAAAAGCAATGCAGAAACTGCCGACCGTGCAGATCCAGCGCCATTTCATGAAACGTCCGGACGGCCTGTACGAGGCAAAACCCCACCTCAAGGAACTGCTCCGGTTCCGTCCCCATGACCTGATGAGCGGGGTCCCGCCGGTCCGGTATGTTGATCTCATCACCTGCCGGAACGTCACGATTTACTTTACCGAGAAGCAGAAAGATGATCTTGCCCGGTTGTTCCATTCGGCGCTGGTTGCGGACGGCTTTTACATCATGGGCAAGACCGAGTACCTTGGCCGGCAGGTCGAAGATCTCTTTATCGCTAAGAATACTGCCCAGAAAGTATTCGTCAAGCGGGAAAAGCCCCCGCAACCGCGAACCCCTTAGTGGGATTGCCGGTCATCTTTTTCCTGCTCGTCGCCCCGGACAAAATCTTTGGTGAGGCTGCGCTGGAACTCTTTTCGTGCTGCATGGACTTTGACCTGGTTCAGCACGGTCAGAAAATTCAGGCCGATGATAAGAATGACAAGGAGCAGGCTCACCCAGAGCATCACGCCCTGGGACGAGAGAAATGCTGCCCAGAGAAGGACCACAAACGAGATCAGGTAAAAGACGATCCATGTCCGTAGTCCCGGCAACTCCATACTCATCCTTATTCATCAAGGCGGTAAATAAATTGTCCGTCGTTTTTCTGACATAGTGCTGCAATTCTTAAAACCGGGCCGGTCTTCGACAATGAAAGGGTTTCTCGCGTCTCCTTTTTTTCCGATCTGCCAGCGTCATGTTTTTTATAACGTCTGGGTAAGTACTAGATGTGGAAACCGGAGATATCCTTACGCTGGTGGGCGGGCTTTTCCTTGTTCTTGTCATAGCGTTTGTAATCAACCCGCAGTACCTCTCCGATCTCTCAGCACCGGTTCTTCCTGAGCCCACCGCAACCCCCATCCCCCGGCAAACCCCGGCTCCTGAACCGGTTCCTCTGCAAACGGTGACAACCGACGCCATCTCCCTTCCTGCCACCCCGCGTCCTGATGATCCGCCATACCAGATCTTTTATTCGGACCAGCCCTTCTCGTACCCCCGGTTCAAGCTCCCCGAAAATATGCGATCCTATGGGGCATCAGATATTCCCCTGCGAACCGAGGAGAGTGTGCCGTTTGCATTTGTAACCGAGTCCCGCGGGGGACTCACCCAGAAATTTTTGGTCCCGTACCCCCTCTGGGTTATCAATACGACCGTTATTGCAAACCGGACTCCCCAGTACGGGAATTTCAAGATGGTCCTCTGCTATGCAAATAACGGCACCATCATCGAAGGCGAAGAGATCCTCAACCGGGGCTCTTCCCACCGGATTGTCCAGACTTCAAATGTCGATTTGTACATGATTATAACGACCGCGTATATCGATCGCTATTACATCTCGCTGGAAACGCCACGAAGCTATTACAACGCGTACCGTCCGTAAACGGTTGAATCCCCCTTTTGCCAGAAAAAGAGAATCCGCTGATGAACAGGGAAGGGAAGATATCAAAAGATCAGAGTTTTTCAACAATAATTCTCACGCGGTCACCGGCTTTGAGCTCGTGACCCTTGGGAATATCGATATTAAACCAGAGTGCATCGGGTTTATCCTGGGTTTCGTCCTGTGACATCAGGCAGTCCTTGTGACTGTTGATATCGCCAACAAACTCAATCTTGGATTCAAATTCCAGAACTTTTTTCATAATAAAAGAAGGGATG
This sequence comes from Methanoregula sp., assembly GCA_013331015.1. GTDB lineage: Archaea > Halobacteriota > Methanomicrobia > Methanomicrobiales > Methanospirillaceae > Methanoregula > Methanoregula sp11803u. The sequence continues at coordinate 4,362 of DUHF01000121.1, read as the reverse complement.
AATGGGATGTTCAGATTGCACGCGGGGTAACCATCCAGGTGGTGCTGTTTGAATAACTCCACCGGATGATATCCAGTTCCTTACAGATCTCGGCAAGAATTGCCATGTTCGTTCCCACCTCTTTTGGTGACAGGCCAAGGTCCTTAGCAATATATTTTGACTTAAAGTAGTGCTTGCCCTTGGTTATGCCGGAGTTGAGATACGAAACGATCTTGTGCTGGGTCTCATTGTACGTATCACGTAACTTCTTGCTTGTTGACATGGTGTGCCTCAGCATTAAAAAGACATATGGGTCAGGTTATATTTATATGTACCTGATGTTTGCGGTTATACACATCTCTTTTTTTTCACCGGATTCTTAAAATTCTGACCAGAACTCAAATTTTAAGCCCGTATTCTGGCTTTTTTCACAAGCAGTCCCGGCGAGTCCTGACCTGAAATTTCCGGGGATAATCTGCCGGCATTTTAGAAAATAAAATGAGATTTAGTGATATTTCTGGAGGGGTGCGTCGGCAATCTTTTTGATCAATGCTTCAAGCACCACATCGCGCATGCCTTCCACGAATTTTATGCTGCCAACCACCAGGTGCCCGCCACCACTGATGCCGCCACCCGGGATCTCGTTTCTGAGTTCCCGCACCATAACCGGGATATTCATGAGTACGCCCCGGGAACGGAGCACGGCAAAGTCGGGCCCAAAACCAATGGTCACCACGGGTTTGCCGGCATTCTGCTTGCAGAGCCGGTCATGGACTTCGCCGCTGGTCTTGCCGGGCGGGGGGAACGTGAACTTATGGGCATGGATCTCAACATCAAGAAGGAAGAGATGGGCTTCGTTTTCCAGTACCCGCGGGACAACGTGGGGCATTGAGGCATTCATCTGGTCCTCGATCATCGTGTTCGCCCCGTCAACCAGCAGCCTGACCAGTTTCTTGTGGCGCTCCGTGTTGCCGGTGATGTTCAGGATGTCTTTTACAATCTCCCTGCCGTCATTGAACCGGAGCCAGAACTGCTCGTAATCCAGTGCAAGGGCAATATCTTTGCAGTCACTTTCAGAATACTGGTCGCTGATCAAGGAGAGGAAGAGTGCACGCTCGGGTGCCTCGCTCCGGTCGCCGACCCCGGCAACGGCCGGAAGGTGGCGGATGATGGGCTCGACTCCCGGATTTATCAGCCGGGCAACTTCGGTTCCGAGCATTCCGGCCGTGATGCCAAAGTCCCCGCCAACATGATAGGGGTTTACGTGGGCCCTGACGTATTTGTCGATGGTCGCGTCCGGGTGGTGATGGTCAATCACCACCAGTTCGATATCATAGACGCTGGCCACCTTGTACGCCGGTTCGTCCTCTTCGGTTGACCCGTTGTCCGTGAGGAGGATGAGCGGCATCTTCTGGCCGAAACGGATGTGATCCTTGAGCGCGAAATCGAGATCGCGGGTGATATCCTCGATCTCGTAGAACGGTGCCTTTGACGGGGCACGTTTGAAGAGATAGTAATCGGCATCAAAATCCCCGCCGGACTCTTTGATGAGGGAGATCACGGCCTGTTCGATTGCAACGGCAGAACAGATGCCGTCGGCATCTGCATGATGGCGGAGGATGATGGGCTGGGAGGTGAAGACGGCTTTCCGGATGATCTTTGCGATCTTTCTCATCTCCGGGCGGAGATTCTCCATCACGTCACTTTTCACCAGCAGCGGGATGTCTTCCGGTTCAGCCCGGGCATCCAGGGCTTTTTCGATCCGGGCTTTCACTTCCACGGCTTCATCATCCGTGAGGACCGAGAGCGCGTCCACTTCGATCTGGAGCTGGCCGTTCCTGGTCATCACTTCCCCGATGACTTTTACCATGTGCCCCATCTCGGCTTCCGGGTATGCCCGGACCCCTGCTTCGACGAATGCGGCAGCGTTCTGGGTTCCGGTCTCATCAACGATGGTGAAGATGGTCGGCCCGCTGGTCTGCTTGATCTGGGCGATCTCGCCCTCGATTGCTACGGTTCTTCCGATCTTTTGCGAGAGATCTGCGATCCTGACCGTTGTCGATTTCCGTTCCACGTTCTGCACCTGGTACACCTGGATTATGACCTCTTCGAGGTCGATGTTCCCGTTCGGCCGGACCTGGCGCACCCGCACAAGGATAGAATCGCGTTCCTTGTGCTCCCCTTTCATGTTGGTCTTGTGCACAAGACCCTTGATCCGGTCATTGATCTGGACAAACATTCCGAAGTTGGCAAAACCCTGGACCTTTCCCTGGTAAATGTTCCCTTCTTCGATATCCGCGAGGTCACAGCCGGATCCGAGCCGGTAGACCATTACGTCATCAGAATCAGTATCTTTCATGTCTCTCTCTCCACACACAAGCGTCCTGGCATATAGTTGCGATATTGTATCCTTAGAGTATCGTCAACGCGTTCGCAGATTACTGCGGCTGCTCCTGGCTTTTGTATACTAATGAATGGGATTGCCAAAGGTTAATTTACTTGTTATACCGCGAAAATAAAAAGGGGGATTTACTCGTCACGGAAGGTGACTTCAATCATTTCGAGATCATTGGGTGCAAGGATCCTGCCCCCGTATCTCTTCTGTGCATCGCTGATATGTGCGCCGGCATCCGTGTACCGGGAACTGATATGGACAAGGGCAAGTGCCCTTGCGGACAGGGCAGAGGCCGCCTCCCCTGCCTGTCCGGCCGTTGCATGGAAAAACTCCGCAGCCCGGGCTGCTTCCGACTCATCATACGTTGCATCGTGAATGAGCAGGTCCGCATCGCGGGCAATCTCCATAACGTCCGGGGAAATGGCGCGGGTATCCCCGGTATACACGATCTTTCGTCCCGGCCGTGATCTTCCCATCACCTGTTCGGGATGGATAACCTTCTGGTCACTGCCACTCCCGACCGTCACCGGCTCACCCCGCTGGAGCCGGCCGAAGAGCGGGCCCGGCAAGACGCCAAGGGCAATAGCCCCCTCGCGGTTGAACCTCCCCGGCCGGGAATCCTCCTCAAGAACGTAACCGAGTGCGGGCATGCCGTGATTGACGCCAAATGCAGTGACCGTATATCCATCGAACCGTACCCATGAACCGTGGCTGATCTCCACCGATTCCATCGGGAATTTCAGGTTGAACCGGGCAACATGCCGCAGGGTTTTGACAAATTCATGCACCCATTCCGGCCCATAAATCGTGAGGGGTTCGGTACGCCCGTTGAAGGACATGGTCTGGACAAGCCCGAAGACCCCAAGGAAGTGATCGGCATGCCAGTGGGTGATGAAGATGGCATTGATGGTAAACCCGCACCGCGCCCGCATCATCTGCTGCTGTGCCCCTTCGCCGCAGTCAAAGAGAAGGGTGTCGGATCCCCGCCGGATCATGATGCAGGGCGGGTTGCGTTGCGGCGTTGGCAATGCGCCGGCTGTGCCGAGGAAATGGATATGCAGAGTCTCGCCGCTCATAAAAAACACTTCCTGAATACCGCAAGGCTCTTCTTTCCTTCCTCAATGGATCGTCCTTCAACAACTGCAATGCCCTGGTAGCTGGATGCGATGATCTTCCCGGTTCGCTCCCAGTTGATCGTCCCTTCACCAAGGGCAAGATGTTCGTCCGAAAGACCATTGTTGTCATGGATATGGACGTGCTGTGCCTTTTTTACCTGTTTGAGGAAATCCTCAACTTTTCCTATCGTGTTGGCATGCCCGAAATCGAATGTCATGCCGATACCTTCAATGCCTTCGGTCATCCCGATGAGTTCTTCGGGGAACCGGCAGAGGAACTCCTTGACCCCGATCATATTCTCAAGGCATGCAGTGACGTTGTGGTCAGCAGCACACCTGCCGATCTCGCGGAGGGCTTCTTTCTGGAGATTCCAGACCTTCTGGGGCATCAGTTTGCCGACCGGCGACAGGTACCCGGGGTGGATGGTGACCCGGTCGGTCAGCCGGGATGCATGTTCAATGCAGGAGCAGATCTGCCGGATTGATTCCCGGTAAATGGGATCGTTGAGGGTTGCCAGGTTCAGGTCCCCAAACGGGGCGTGGACGGTCACGCCAAGGTTCGTGGAAGCAAGGACTTCTTGGATCCGGGCAAAGGCGGCCGGGTCTTCGAGACGGTAATTCCCGTCGCTCATGAGTTCCCAGCCGGCATAACCCGCGTCTTCAATAGCCGGGACCCATGCGATGTCGTCCCAGACTTTTGCAGATGATGAGAAATAGGGAACAATGCTCATGGACTCTTCCCCAGTCGTACAAGGAGCGTGCGCACTTCATCAGAGAACTCAGTGAGTGTCCCCTCGTTTCGTATGTGAATATCTGCCACTTTCAGTGCGTTCCCAAGACCCCAGCCAAGCTCCCGCTCGTCCCGGTTATGGA
>DUHF01000110.1:2620-16229 GCA_013331015.1 Methanoregula sp. | reverse complement strand
CACGCTCTCCCGTCTCCATGTAGTGGACATTCTCCGCGATCTTGCACGCATGATCGGCGCAGCGTTCTAGATAGCGTGCCACCATGATGTAATGCGTGCACCGCGTGATGGTCTTTGGATCCTCCATCATGTGCGTGATCCCCTCGCGGAAGATCGAGTGGCGCAGCGCATCGATGGTGTCNNAGGGAATCCGTATCGTACGCTTCGATGGCATCATCGATCATGTCGATTGCGAGATCGGCCATGTGGGGGATGCTCATCATGTGGCTGATGTGCGGTTTGTCGCTGATCTCCTGCACGATCTTTGCAATAACCTTGCCGTACCGGCCGATACGGTGGGATGCCGCGATGACCTTGAGCGTGCAGACAATCGTCCTCATGTCCTTTGCCATGGGCTGGCCGGTGGCGATGAGATGGTAACAGTCCTCTTCAAGCAGCACTTCCCTTGAGTGGATCTCGTCCTTCTTTGCCACGACTTTGGCTGCCAGCTCCGGGTCCTGCCGGACCAGGGCATCGACTGCGTCCCGCAGCATTGCCCGGCCGAACCGGGCCATAACCACGGTCTCGCGTTTGACCCGGTCCAGTTCCGTATGAAATTTCTCTGCCATGATTCTCTCCTACCCGAACCTGCCGGTGATATAATTTTCCGTGAGCTCTTCTTTTGGGTGCTCGAAGATCTGGCTGGTCCTCCCGCACTCGACAAGCTTCCCAAGATACATAAATCCCGTGTAATCGCTNNTGCATGTTGTGGGTGACGATGATGACCGTGTAGGTCTCCTTAAGCATCTCGATTAGGTTCTCGATCTTTGCCGTTGCTATCGGGTCGAGCGCCGAGCAGGGCTCGTCCATCAAAATCACCTCCGGACCTACCGCGAGGGTCCGGGCAATACAGAGCCGCTGCTGCTGGCCGCCCGAGAGGCCGAGCGCCGAATCGGATAACCGGTCCTTCACCTCGTCCCAGAGCGCAGCATGACGGAGGCTCTCCTCCACGATCCGGTCGAGTTCGGTCTTGTCGCGGATGCCATGTACCCGGGGACCGTATGCCACGTTCTCGTAGATGGACTTCTGGAACGGGTTGGGCTTCTGGAAGACCATGCCGACTCTCTTCCGGAGGGAGACGACATCGGTTCCTGGCCGGTGGATGTTCTCGGAACCAAGCGAGATCTCGCCCGTCACTTTCACGCGATCGATGAGATCATTCAACCGGTTGAAGCAGCGCAGCAGCGTGGACTTGCCACAGCCCGAAGGGCCGATGAGGGCAGTCACCCGGTTCTTCGGCACCTGCATGGTGACCGACTGGAGTGCGTGCGTATCATTGTACCAGAGGTTGAGATCGTTTGTTGAAATGATTGCAGTTTCTGACATGTTATCCCCGTATCTTATTCTGGAAATGCGTCCTGGTCCAGATGGCTATCGCGTATAACCCGACCACCAGCAGGAGCAGGACGAGTGCTGTCCCGTACTTGTTGGCAGATGCGCCCGGGACATTAGTTGCAAGGATGAAGAGATGGTACGGCAGCGCCATCACCGGCTCGAAGACCGAGTCCGGCAGGAAGCGCTGCGAGAAGACCACGGCCGTGAACATGATGGGCGCGGTCTCGCCGGCCGCCCGGCCGATGGAGAGGATAGACCCCGTGACAATGCCCGGCACAGCCGGGGGCAGGACCACCCTGCTTATCGTCTGCCACTGTGTTGCACCCAGCGCAAGGCTTCCTTCCCGCAGCGAAGAGGGGATGCTTTTTAGGGACTCTTCCGTGGTCCGGATGATCGTGGGAAGGACCATGAGGGCGAGCGTGACCTGGCCGGCCAGCATCGAGATGCCGACATTGAGGTACAGGACGATGAATGCAAACCCAAAGAGGCCAAAGACGATGGACGGGGTGCCGTTTAAGAGGTCAACACCCGTCCGGATGATCCTGGTGATCCGGCCTTCGCGCGTGTACTCCACAAGGTAGATCGCTGCCCCGACTCCCAGCGGAAGGGCGATGGCAATCGCCCCGGCGACAAGACAGAGGGTTCCCACAATCGCCGGGTAGATGCCGCCCCCGCGCCCGAGATCGCTTGGCGGCTTTGTGAGGAACTCCCACGAGAGTGCGGGAAGCCCGTTGATGACAATATCCTCTAATATGATCAAGAGGATTCCGAGCACTGTGAGGGCCGATAGAACGATGAGCCCGAAGGATATTTTCTCGATATGAAACCGGGAGATCCGGTGCCGTCCAAAATACCATACAACTCCGGCCAGTACTCCTCCTGCGGCAAGGGGCCACGGCAGGGCTGCGAAGAGGAAAAGGACAAGGATTCCGAAAAGTCCATAGTGCAGGAACCGTGACACGGGTTCTTTGAGGCTGACCGGCAGGAGGGTTTTTCTTCCTGTCCGGGCCGTGCTCCCCTCGTGGATGTGCCGCAGGATGGCAACGGCCGAGAGGTTGATGATGAGCGTGATGAGAAGGAGAACCACGGCCACGCCAAACAGCGCACTGTAATGATCGCTTCCCACTGCAACTTCTCCCATCTCGATGCCGAGCGTGCCGGTCAGGGTCCGGACCGGGGAGAGGATGTTCCAGATCGGATCCGGTATGATGGCAGCGTTCCCGGCAACCATCATCACCGCCATAGTCTCGCCCACGGCACGGCCGATGCCAAGGATGATGGCGGCGGCAATGCCCGAGAGGGCGGCAGGGACGATCACCTGGCTGATGGTCTGCCATCGTGTTGCGCCGATGGCAAGCGAACCTTCCCTGAACTCCCGGGGTACGGCGCTAATGGCATCTTCGGAAACGCTGATGATGGTGGGGAGCGCCATGATCCCGAGAAGCACCGATGCTGCCAGCCATGTCTCTCCCGTGGGAATATCGAAGGTGACCCGGATGAAGTTGGTGAGGACGATGAGACCGAAGAACCCGAAGACCACGGACGGGATACCCGCAAGGAGCTCGATGGCGGGTTTGAGAATGCTCTTGACCCCCGGTGACGCGAGTTCGGCGATGTAGATGGCGCAGCCGATGGACAACGGGACCGCAAAGACCATGGCACCGATGGTGACCAGGATCGTGCCGACAATCAGCGGGAAGATCCCGTACTGGGGAATGAGTGCGGACGGCGCCCAGTCATGGCCGAGAAGGAAGTCCGGCAGGCCAACCAGCAGGAAGATGTTCAGGGCGTCCCGCAATAAGAAGAGGAGGATGAACGCTACGACAATTACGGCTACAAATGCGGTACAGAAGAAGAGGGATTTGATCCCCTGCTCTTTTAAGAACGATACCCGGTCCGTGCGGGAGGAGGCGGTGGATTCCGGTCCGGGATTTGCAGGTTCGGTCATGGGGTTCTGCCTCTTCAACTTCAGCAAAAATGGTGATGGGAAAAAACCCAAATCACCGTTACACGGTCACGTAGCCTTCAGCGGCAACAAGTGTCTGGCCTTCGGGGCTGAGCATATAGTCGATGAAGTCACCGGCAAGGCCAGCGGGGTTGCCATTGGTGATGACATAGAGGTTCCGGTAAACCGGATAGTCGTGGCTCTTCACGTTCTCAAGACTCGGGGCAACGATCTTCTGGTCATTGTACCAGATGGGCACCGCTTTGACGTCGTTGCTGATAAACCCGATGGAGACATACCCAATCGCACCGGGGGTCTGGGCTACCGTCTGGAGGACGGCACCGTTCGAGTTCTTCTCGAGCATGGTCTTGGTGGGAGTCTGCTTCTCCAGCAGGTCTTCATCGAAATAGACCCGGGTACCGGAGGCGCTGTCACGTCCGATCACAACGATCTGGTTGTTGGTACCCGCAACATTTGCACCGTTGATCTCTGTCCACCGGGTGATTTTTCCCAGGTAGATGTCCTGTATCTGGGCGAGCGTGATGTGCGGGATCTCGTTTTCCGGGTTGACCACGATCGCAATGCCGTCCTGGGCAACCGTTGTGATCACGAGATCCGGGTATTTGGCGAGTTCGTCTTTGGTCACGTCCCGGGAGGACATGCCGATATCAACGGTCTTTGCACCAATGCTCTTGATCCCAACTCCGGATCCCCCGCCCGAGATCTGGATGTCCGCGTTCGGGTGGGTCTTCAAATAGACGTCCGCTGCGTTCTGGACTATCGGGAGCACGGTTGTCGAACCGCTGACAGTGATCTTCTGCCGCTGGCCGGCTGTGGCAGGGATTTTGGATCCCGGAGCATCGTCTGCCGCTATCGTACCGGGCGTTGTTACGCCCGTGGTCCCGCTCCCCGTACATCCTGCTGCGAGCGCGAGCATAACAATCGCGACTAAACTGGCAGCACCGATAAGAATGGAATTGGTTCTTTGACTCATGGTGTTCCATCATCCCTTTCATGGGAGCGAATATACTGTTTTTCGCCATAAACTATATCTCTCTATATACTCTAAAGAGAAAGATAGATGACAATAGTGTACCCACGTGGTGCACAATATGGGGGAGAAGGATGGAGATCCGGCGGGTGCAGGTAACCGGGGGGGCATCGTACGTGGTGACGCTGCCCAAGGTCTGGGCGGAAGAACAGAAGATACAAAAGAACGATCCGGTGGGGCTCATCGTCCAGCCTGACGGGACGCTGCTTGTCACAAAAAAGATCACGGACGAGCCGCTCCAGCGGACAAAGGAGATCGACAGCAGTGCTGTTACAGATCCCGCGTTCCTCTTCCGGATGCTCATCGGTGCGTACATCACCGGCTTCTCCACGATCCGGATCACCTCAAAGGAACGGTTCCCGCCATTCGTCCGGACCGTTGTCCGGGACTTCACCCAGATGACCATCGGCCAGGAAGTGGTGGAGGAGACGGCGACCGTCATCGCCATCAAGGATCTGCTCAACCCGGCCGAGATGCCGTTTGACAACACCATCAAACGGATGTATGTCATTGTCCGGGCCATGCATGAGGACGCGATTGCGTCCATCGAAACCCGGAACAAGGTGCTGGCCCAGGATGTCATCACCCGCGACATGGATGCCGACCGGCTCAACTGGCTTATCGCCCGCCAGACCACGATGATCATGCATCATGCTGGCCTTTCAAGGAAGATGGGGATCGCACCCGGCATGGCCATGTACTACTACATGCTCAGCCGGATTATCGAGCGGGTGGGCGACCACGCGGTTAGGATCGCGGAGCATGCGATGCCGCTGATGGCAACTGAAATTGATTCGAAAGTCCTTGCCGCGATCAAAAAATCAAGCGTGATGTCGCTTGAGATCTTCGACCGGAGCATCGTCTCGTTCTTCAACACCGATATGAAAGAGGCGCACCGGAACATCGAGTCGATCCATGCGCTCGAGAAGATCTGCGGTGACATCAACAACATGGTGCTGAAGCAGGAGACGCTCGTTGCGATTAATCTCGGGTACATTGCCGAGAGTATCCGGCGCTCGGGCGAGTATGCCGGGGATATCTCCGAGACGGTCATCAACCTGCTGGTCGAGAATGAGGATGGGGCCAGGAAGGCCAAATCCCAGAAATAAGGACGGGCAGGCCTGTCACGGTCGCGTTCTATTAATAGCGGAAGATCCCAAGAACGGTACATCAGGGAGTCCATGACTCCAAAAAAGAGGTTCGCCCATGAAACGCAAGATCATCACCATCGACGAAACAAAATGCACGGGCTGCGGCCAGTGCATCCCTGACTGCCCGGAGGGGGCACTCCAGATCATTGACGGGAAGGCCCGGCTCGTGAGCGACCTCTTCTGCGACGGGCTCGGCGCCTGTATCGGCACCTGCCCCGAGGGGGCGATCAGCGTCATCGAGCGCGAGGCAGCTCCTTACGATGAGCGGGCGGTCATGGAAAAAATAGTCCCGCAGGGGGCCGGTGTTATCAAGGCGCACCTCGAGCACCTGCTGAACCATGGCGAGCGGGGGCTGTATAACGAGGCGATCGAGTTCCTGATCGAGAACATGGTCCCGATCCCGGACCATGACAACTCATCCATACTGAAGAAGGCAGGGAAGGCCGGGGCAGCATCATCCACGGCACCCGGGCCATCGCCCGCATCCTGTCCGCCCGGGCCGGACCAGAAGCAGCCGTTTGCCACCTGCCCCGGTTCTGCTGCCCGAAGCATTGACCGGCCGGCCGGTACCGGTCACCACGGCCGGGGCCCGCACGCGGGAATGGGCATGCACCAGCCCTCCGGCACAACGGACTCCGCGCTCCGGCAGTGGCCGGTCCAGCTCGCGCTCCTGAATCCCGGAGCCGGGTATTTCGACAACGCCGACCTGCTCGTTGCCGCGGACTGCACCCCGTTTGCCTACGCCGGGTTCCATGCGGACCTCCTCGCGGGAAAGATCCTCATCATCTTCTGCCCCAAACTCGATGCGGACATCGAAGGGTATATTGAAAAACTCGCGGAGATCTTCCGGCTGCATGCGATCAAATCGTTAACCATCGTCCGCATGGAGGTGCCCTGCTGCGGTGGTGTCCGGTACGTGGTTGACAAGGCCATGGAGCGGGCCGGCGTGCAGGTCCCGGTTGAAGATAAGGTCGTGACCATCAGCGGCGAGATCCGCTGATCCTGTTGCGAGAAAATTTTTTCACCCTGTCACGGCCGGAATCTTTTTTACGCCATCCATGCCAATGGGAGCCTGAGGAAGGATCATGGCGGAATGGGTATGCAGCGTCTGCGGGTACGTGTATGATGAGAAGACCGGCGATGTGGCACACGGGGTGCCGGCCGGGACTGTGTTTTCAGATATTCCGTCGGGCTGGACCTGTCCGGTCTGCCGCGCGGGAAAGGAGGCGTTCCGGCCCCTCCCTGCTGCCGATGCTCCTGCCCGGGAAGGAACAACGGTCTCGGACATCATGGCAGCCGAGCTGGTTGCATGGGGGGTGACGGTTGTCTTCGGCCTGCCGGGCACCTCCTCGCTTGGGCTGGTCGAAGCGATCCGGAAGAACCCGAAAATCCGGTATATCGTGGTCCGGCACGAGGCAAACGCATCCATGGCCGCATCGGCCTACCACAAGTTGACCGGCAAGATCGCGGCCTGCCTGACGATTGCCGGCCCCGGGGCAACCAACCTCGCAACCGGCCTGTACGATGCAAAGGAAGATCATGCCTCGGTCCTCTCGCTCAACGGGCAGGTGGAGACGCAGTACGCGGGAGCTGGCGGCGTGCAGGAGATCGACCAGGACGCCTTCTTCCGGCCGATCACGGTATACAACAACACCGTGTACGAGAAGAAGATGGCCGTGCTCCTCTTAACCCGGGCCCTCAAGTATGCCGTGCTCGACCGGGGCGTTGCCCAGCTCTCGGTCCCGAATAACATCCAGAAGCAGCCGCTCGACGCGCCGTACTGCTCCCGCGAGTCCTGCGTTGCCGGTTTCGATATCATGCCCCCGCCTGCGCTGCTCGAACGGGCTGCGGCGGCAATCAACGCAGCAGAGCGGCCGGTCATCCTTGCCGGATGGGGCGCGTTCCCGGCATCCGCGGAGGTCCTTGCTCTTGCAAAGAAGATCCACGCGCCTATCCTCACCACCTACCGGGCCAAGGGGATCCTTCCCGAGAACAATGAATGGGTGGTCGGCATCCTCGGCAATGTCGGGTCGCCTTTTGCCCGCACCCTTGCAACGGAGTCCGACCTGCTCATCACGCTCGGCGTCGGGTTCTCGAAGTTCACGAACGTGCCGCTCGACCGGCCCATGGTGCAGGTGGACATCGATCCCATCCACCTCATGAAGAACAACAAGACGGTGGGGCTCTTTGGCAACTGCTCGCACGTGCTCCCCGCCCTCATCCCTCTCGTCAAAGAACAGGAGGCCCGTGGGGAGCTTGAGAACATTGCGCGAATGAAGCGCGAATGGAACGAGGTGCGGGACCGGGAGGCGGACGCGAAAGCATCCCCGCTCCGGCCGCCGTTCATCATGAAGGTTCTCTCCGATACCTTACCGGAGGACGCGATCATCTCGGTGGACGTGGGCGAGAACCAGTGGTGGTTCGGCCGGAACTTCCGGATGAAGCGGCACCGGTTCGTGATGTCGGGCTACCTTGCGACCATGGGCTTTGGGCTTCCCGGCGCGATTGCGGCAAAGATTGCCAGCCCGGAAAAGACCGTTATCTGCGTCACGGGCGACGGCGGTTTCTCGCAGGCGATGGGTGACCTTGTGACGGCCGTGAAGTACAACCTCCCCATGGTCGTTGTCGTCTTGAACAACCACGAGCTCGGCATGATCCGGGTGGAGCAGATGATGGAGCGGTACGAGAACTTTGCAACCGATCTCCAAAACCCCGACTTTGCCGCGTACGCGGATGCCTGCGGCGGGGTGGGGATCCGGGTGAAGAGTTGCGGAGACCTCGGTCCGGCCCTTCTCCGGGCACTGGCGCTCAACCGTCCGGTCGTCCTCGATGTCGAGACCGACCCCAAGCGGTTCTGATACCCGGGCATTCCGGTTTCCCCAGAAAATCAGAATCTATAATCGTTTCCAGAGTTTTTGATGGTGTATTGCGATGCCTGCCGCCGACCAAAAAGGGCGCCTGTGCGGCGGCCTCAAACCGGTTCATGTAATGAAATCACCACTGATACCTGCGGCCACATTCAGACAGAATGAAGAATTCAAGGACATTTCCATATTCATTGCCCCCACCGAGTTCATCCATCCCGATGGTCTCGCGACAGATTTCATAGGATACATTATCGCAACCGCAGCCCGACCTTTGCGCGACGATGGGGGCCTTGTCGCCCCCATGAGGAGCGCAAGGATGCGGGCGAGGACGGTTATATCCAAAGATTCATCCGATTTCCATCGGTCTGATGTGACGCCTCCAGGTCCATGCTTGTTTCGCCACAATTATGATCTGCGGGAGACCCTGGGACAACAATTCTCCTCAAAAGGGCGCCCCGCACATACCTTTTTTTGGCGGCAGACCAAGATCGATAAAACCAGTTTTTTGAGCGGATCCAATGCCTGCCATGAATGCCCCTGCCTCCAAAGATCTCCAGAAACCCAAAGCCTGCCCCGAAGGTTCGAAATCCCCGGCACCCGATCCATTCGATCTCGAACGGGTGGAACTCCAGTCCGAGTATATTGTCGTATACGGGCCGGACGGGTTGGTGCTGTACGCGAACCCGGCAATGGTCCGGGCGCTCGGGTATAAAGCAGGGCAGCTCGGCGGTACCCCACTGCTCTCGTATATTGCTGAAGAGTCGCGGGATACCGTTATGGCGAACATGGCGGCCCGGAGGGAGGCAGGCGACGTTCCCCTCTACGAGGCCGCGCTCCGTACGGCTGACGGCAGCCCGCGGTCCGTCATCGTTAAGGGGAAGTCGGTCCTCTTCCGGGGAATGCCTGCAACCCTCCTCTTCCTGATCGACATCACGGAGCGAAAGGCACTTGAGGACCAGCTGGCAGCAAGGGCAAAAGAACTCCAGCAGCTCGTAACCGCGTACCAGCTGGTGAACCGGAAGCTCACGCTCCTCTCCACGATCACAAGGCATGATATCGGCAACCAGCTCACGGTGATCAAAGGATACCTCGGCATCCTTGAGGCCGAGCAGGTAGACCCGAAACTTTCGGAGTACTGCACAAAGGCGCTTACCGCTTCCGACCGGATCGTTGCCATGATCCAGTTCACCAGCGAGTATGAGAAGGTAGGGATAAGCGCTCCCGTCTGGCAGGATTGCCGGGCGGTTGTGGAAGAAGCCGCATCGCAGGCTCCGCTCGGACAGGTTGCCGTGAGAAACGATCTGCCCGCGGGTGCCGAGGTGTTTGCCGACCCGCTGATCGTAAAAGTCTTTTACAACCTCATGGATAATGCGGTCCGGTATGGCGGGAAGATTACCACGGTCAGTTTCTCGTTGCAGCAGGAGGGCGAAAACGCGGTCATTGTCTGCGAAGATGACGGCGATGGTGTGCCTGCCGGTGAAAAGGAGCGGATCTTCGAGCGGGGTTTTGGCAAAAACACTGGCCTTGGGCTTGCCCTTTCGCGGGAGATTCTGGACATCACCGGAATCTCCTTAAAGGAGACCGGGATGCCGGGCTGGGGCGCACGGTTCGAGATGACGGTACCCGTAACGGCATGGCGGCGTGCCGGGCCGTGAGATAACGTTTTCGGGCTTTTTTAAGAAAAAATGCTCAGGAGAATCGTGCAGGAAAGCGGCTGGCAGCGATACTTTTTTCCTCTGAAACGGACCATCACCGCATATGCCATCCCGTGGAATCCTGACTCCCGTAAGGGTAGTGTTGCGCATTCCCCCGGCGCTCCTTCTGCTCTGTCTTGTTGTCGCTGTTGCTGTTGCACCGCTGGTATCAGCCGCGACGGTCCCCCTCAGGGTGACGCCGACGCCCAATGCCACGATGACCCTCGCCATCGATGATACGATCCGCATACCGGTGTCCCCGATGACAACAACCGTATCCCCGCGAGCGACAATGCCACAAAAAACCATTCTGGCCGTAACGATCGCCCCGTCACGAACCCCAGTGGTGTTACGGACCCTTGTTGGGGAGATGAATGAGGTTTCGGAGCATGGCGATGGGGAACCTGATCCGGACGCACCGGGCCGGGACACCGGAACTATCGAAAAAGATGTGCATGGCGATCTGCTGCAGGACGGCGACACGGAGTATGATCGCCTTACATCTCCTGACGGGGAGATCCTGGCCCAAACAGCATCGGAACGCGAAGAGGTCATTCCGGTGGGAAACGAAGACCGGGATGAGGGAGCGGATGAGAGCCCGTTTGTCGGGGAATTTTTCAGCAGGGAGATGAGCCGGCAGCAGGCGCTTGCTGCTCTGCAGGAAGACAATCCGGCAATCTCCGGTATCCGTGGCGATGAGAACTCAGTCTCCATTGAAACAAAGAAGCACGCGAAGATATTCGGGGTATTTTCCGCAGAATATTCCGAAACCCTTACCATCGACCGTTTTGGTCAGGTGACCGTTGGCGAACCATGGTGGCTGGGCCTTGCAGATCGCGGGAAGACGGGTACGATCGATCAAGAGGATACCCTCCAGAAACAGCAGCAGTTGATCCAGGCCCTCTCCAATATCGCAAAGATGCTGGAAGATACCGCAGGAAACAGTATCCGGAAGATCGGGTGAACCCCCATTCCCGAACGCTTATTATCCGGTCAAGGGAAAGACATCATCATGGAATTTTCGCGTGAACTGCTCGAGAGCGAATCCGTGAAAACCCCGGATGCAACCTGCCGGCTCACGCTCCACCGCGAGGACTTCTCGGCACTCTACCCCGGTATGCTGCGGTTCGTGCTCGACGCGGCAGACCCGAACCGAAGCCCGGCGCGTTTCATCACCAACACCTACGAGTACTCCCCGCTCCTCCCCGGCTCTGCTGAGTCGGCAGCCCGGCAGATGATGGCGATATGGAAAGAGGATCTCCTTCGCGATCCGGATGTTGTTTTCCATGAATACTCCCGCCCACGGAAAGATCGGCCGGTCCGGCCAATCGACCTTCTCATCCTGCAGGGAAGCCCCCGGCCGGACGGAAACTGCGCCATCCTTGCAGAATGGGCTGTCGGGGCAGCGCACGAAGCAGGGAAGACCGCGTCAGTCATCTACCCGCACGACCTCGACCTCCACCCGTGCATCGGGTGCTACCAGTGCTACAATACCGGCACCTGCGTCTTTGACGACGACATGAACGATATCATCGCTGCGGTACGGGGAGCATCGCTCATCATTGTCTGCTCGCCCGTATACTCCAACACGGTCCCCGCCGGTCTCAAACTGGTGATCGACCGGATGCAGGCGTTCCATGCTGAGCGGGCGCTTGGCGGCGGCGGCAGGTGCCGGCACGGGCTCGTCTTTTCCGTGGCCGGCCGGAAAGGGAAGGGTAACTTTGCCTGCATAACAAGTGTGCTCAGCGCGTTCTTCCACACCCTTGGCATCGAACTGGCAGGCGAGGTGCTGATGGACGATGCCGACTCGGTACGCGACATCCGCACCATTGCCGGAAAAGAGGAGATGGTCAAGGCTCTGGTGAAGAACCATCTTTGATGCGGCCGGCCGGCGATCACGGGAGTGGCGGTTCGCGCCGTTCAAGGGCGTCCATGCGCCGCTCGATACGGGCGAGCGACTGGTGGACCATGAAGATGAAGGCAAGCCCGATGGCCCAGACAATGAACTGCATCCCCGCAAGGGCAACAAGGGTGATGAGCCCTGCGGCAAGGACTGCTTCACCCTCGCCCTGTTCGATAGCGGTCTCTGATCTCCGGGTGCGGAGGTACTGCCATCCCAGGACGCCGAGAACTGCAAGCGCGACGGCAATCAGAGCAACCAGCAGTTGCATGGTCACGATGCCATAGATCGCGGCGATCCCGATCACCGCGATCAGGACAAGATACCGGTTCTTATACGCTGTTTCGTACATCAATATTCTTCCTTTGTTATTTGATTAATGAATATGGGGCCCGATTAATGTTTCTGGTGAGTTGGTGCGGGCAATTCCAACGGTCTCGATTGCATCGTGCAGGGTCGGCGATCCAACCGAAAAAGGTAATCCCTGCTCCGTCCGACATACTGGGATATGGCAGCCCCGCCCCGTTCCCGCTCTCCCGGTCACTCCCGATCCGGCAGGGTGCTCTCCTTCCTAATTCCCTTCCTCCTCCTCTTCGTTCTGGTGTCGGCTGGATGTCTCAGTGCCGGCCCTTCGGAGCACGCTGCTGGCGGCGCGTCCGTTTCGGCCGCGGATACCCCCGGCGATTTCTATCTCTTCCAGAATGTCGCCATTCCCCCCGCAGGTGATGCAACCGGCACCCTGCCGGAGGACCGGACTGCTTCTGCTATCCGGGATGCCCTCCACCCGCCCGACCCGGCAGTCCGGGATTTTGCGGTCAGCCTGATACGTCCCGGGCACGGGGGCACCTTCCGTATGTCGCAGGCCTGTGATATCTGGGATGGGGTGGCCGCACGCTGGACGTATGTGGAAGACCCGCGGGGGAGCGAGTACCTCTCCCCTCCCGGCCGGACCATCGCACTCGGGCTCAAAGGCGACTGCGATGATTATGCACTCCTGTTGGCAGCCCTCATCGAATCGGCTGGTGGCCACGCCCGGATTGTGTATGCTAATAATGGCACAATTGGCCACGCATACCCGGAAGTATTCATCGGGACGACACCCGAGGAGTTCGAGCGGGCGGCAGGGTATGTCCGGGCGCGGTACGGTGCAGACGCGATCGGCTGCCACGTAACCGAGGGAGAGACCGGTACGCTCTACTGGCTCAACCTCGACCTCACCGCCCGGCACCCGGGCGGTTCGTTCTTTTCAGACGACGGGGAGAGGGTAGCATTTTACGCAAGCGGCCGGTGGGAGCAGGGGGTATCGTGAGGGAGATACCATCCAGTTCCGGTGATCCCGCGGATCGATTCTCCCCAAAGATAACCGCGGCGCCAAAAACCCCGCATCCGGCCGGTCCACCCCACGATTACGGGAAGGCGGTATCATGAGCGATATCCTTATCATTGTTGCGTTCATCGTCTTCGCCCTGTTCCTTATTGCAGGAAGATATGCCCGGTACCTGGCAATCACCGGCTGGTCGTGCATTGTCCTCAACCTCATCCTGGACCTCCCGGCCTTTTTTGCGGCAACCAACTTCCTGTACCCGACGCTTGCCCTGCTTGCCATCCCGTTTCTGGCAATCACCCT
>DUHF01000110.1:0-2532 GCA_013331015.1 Methanoregula sp. | reverse complement strand
CTTCACTATCGTCACTGCGCTCGGGTATCACCCGGCGTGGTATGCCTGGGATATCATTGTGGAGAACGGCTTTTACAACCAGATCATCCTTGGCTGTACCGGGATCCTAGCCATCGCAATGGTAGCCGGGGTGATCGCGGGGGTGCCGTGCGCAACGATCCAAAAGAAAGTCGCCGTAATCCTCCCGGTTGCCCTCCTGCTCTTTGTCCTCAACCTCTTCCGCGTTGCCGGTGTTTTTATCGCGGTCTCGAACCATTGGTTCGATGCCCTGCCGGATCCCACCGGTACGGGCGATGCCAACTTCTTCTGGGCCCACAATGTGATTGCCGAAGCACTCGCGATCCTGTTTCTCATCGCGCTTATCGCCGGGCTCTGCCGGGTCCTGCCGGGTTTGTGGGAGTATGCACGGGATGTTGTGAACCTGTATCTTGGAACGGGCAAGGCGTTTTTTTTAAAAGTGCTGGGAAGGTAACGTCTTTTCACACCGGCCCGGAGTACGGTATCACGGTGCAATATCCCGGCAGGCCGGGCAGTTGAGCCCGTAATCGTGGTACACTTCCAGCCAGGGGGCAAACCCGATACAGACAGCAGGCTTGACCGTGTGGATCCCGCAGTATACTTTCCCGTCTTCACGCTTATCGTAGAACGGGCAATAGTCCAGTTTTGAACCGGAAGGCGAGACCCAGTAATAGATCCGCTCCACCTCCGGCAGATCAGCAAGGGTGAGGCCGGCACCGGTCGAGCGCCGGTGGTTCCTGAAGCGGATCGAGACATGCTGTAAGATGTCATCCCGCCTACCCTTGATCCAGGGTTTGAGATCCGCTGGGATCCCGTACTGATCCCAGCCCCACTTCTCGCAGCATACCCCGCACTGGAGACATTCCTGATCTGCTGACATGGTCCTTTACTCAAGAAAAGGATAGGTACATGGTGCGTATTAGCTCTTGGGTTGTGGGCTGATATCCTGTTTTTTTTGTGCCACTGCATGCCCAAACTGTTTTCTTGCAGAATGTCAAAATTTATAGGATTACTCCCGGCAGGTCTAAAAGCAGTATCTACTTAAGGCAGTGCCGGGCAATTGTCAGATAATACCAATGTAAAACCATGGCTCGCTATTCCATTCTGTATGTTGATGACGAACCGGACCTGCTGGTTCTTGGGAAAACGTTTCTTGAGGCCATAGGTGACTTTACCATCGATACAAGAGAATCGGCACCAGAAGGGCTTGATGCGCTCCGCGCCCACCCGTATGATGTGGTCATCTCGGACTACCAGATGCCCGATATGGACGGGCTGGCGTTTCTCAAAGCCGTACGGAGTGAATTCGGCGACAAGCCCTTCATCCTCTTTACCGGCCGGGGCCGCGAGGACGTGGTCATCGAAGCTATCAACAGCGGGGTCGATTTTTACCTCCAGAAAGGCGGGGCAGTCAAAGCGCAGTTTGCCGAACTTGCCCATAAGATCAGGATGGCTGTTGAACGGGAGCAGGCGGTATCAGAGCGAATCGAATCCGAAAAACGGCTCAGCGCCATTTTCCACGCAAGTCCCATCCACCAGATGATCACCGAGTATGACACCGACCGGATCATCGATATCAACGACCGCTTCTTAAAGGATCTCCGGCACTCGCGAAGTGAGATCATCGGCCGGACCATGCAGGAGATCAACCTGATGCCCGACCCGGACCAGATGGTGCGGCTCAAGCAGGAACTTGCAGTGTCCGGTGTTGTCCGGAATGTCCCGGTNNCGGGGCAGCACGGGCACCGTATATACCTCGCTCACCTCCATGACGCGGGTGCAGGTGCATGGAAAAGACTTAATTTACACCCAGTCCGTGGACATCACCCCGCAGAAGAAGGCACAGCAGACCATCAACGCGCTCCTGAATGCGTCCCGGGACGTCTCCCTGCTGCTCGATTGCGCGGGAACGATCCTTGCCGCAAACCATGCAGCGTCAGTCCGTTACCAGATCCCGCTTACGGATCTCATCGGCAGGGATGCGTACACGCTGGTACCCGCGGATTACAGTCCGGACCAGCAGTATGGGGTCGAAGAGGTGATCCGGACCCGGCAACCCGTTGCCTATACCGATTCCTGGAATAAAAAGGTGTACGAGAACACCTTATACCCGGTCCTGGACGCGGATGCGACCGTCACCGCGGTTGCGTTTTATTCGCACGATGCGTCAGATGAGGTTGCCGGCAAACAGGCGCTTAAGGAGTCAGAGGAGAAGTACCGGCTCGTTGTCGAGAACAGCCACGATACCATCTACATCTACCGGGGCGACACGTTTCTCTTCATCAACCGCCAGGCCGAGGATCTCACGGGTTATACCCACGAAGAACTGATGCAGCGGGATATCTGGGACTTTTTGCACCCGGACGATCGCGAACGGTTGAAACAACGGGCATTACAACGGTTTGCCGGGGGGGCGATCTCATCGGCGTTCGAAGCCCGGATCCTCAAAAAAGATGGTACCGTGAGGGAGGGGCAGTTCTTCGTTGATTTGGTGGACTTTTTGGGAAGACCGGC
>DUHF01000169.1 GCA_013331015.1 Methanoregula sp. | reverse complement strand
AACCCTTCCATGATCGTCCAGTACAGGAAAATAAGCAAAATCTCAAGACCGAAGACGGGAAGTTCCCCGTGCCGGAACTCCCAGAGGAATGGCAGCTTCCAGATGGCGGCGAAGATGCCGATCACGATATTCCAGAATAAGATGATGATGATGAGATCGACAAGCCAGGCCCAGAACCGGGCACTCCACTTAGCCAGGTACAGGGTCTTTTCCGGTAACGGCCGGGTGCAGACCGGTTCCGGTGTCATGTGCTGATCTGACATTGCAGGAGTTATTTCGCAGTAATGGCGAATGAAGTTTCCCATGTTAAAAACCGCATTTTGTGGCTCCCTGACGGGAAGAAACTATTTCTGCCAGTGAAAGATACCGGGTGGTACGAATAATCACGGAGATCATGCGTTCTATGGCTGATGCAGTCATCACGGAATATCGAGGCGTTCGGAAGAACGATACCATTACCCGCTATTACCAGTACGGGAGCGGGGGTGTGCGGGTGCTTGACGGGAGTAAGAAAGTCAGGCGGCTCTACCGTTTCGATCCCGCATCGGATATGATGACCGAACACGACCCGGCCCGGCCGGACCGGATCCTCCGGCGTTTCATCTTTGACCGGCTGGGGATGCTTGAAGAGCCCTTCACGCCCGGGTGCCCCCCGCGGAAATTTTCCTGTGAACAGGGGGGCCAGGTCATCACCGTCCGCGAGGGCGGCGAGTACGGGCAGGTGGGCAAGACCTTCACGTTCGAGGCACGAGGGATTGCGGAAACGGAATGGGGACGGAACGGTGCAATTGAACGGGTCTTTATTTTCGAGGGCGGTAACGATACGATCACGGAACGGGCCGGGGGATGGTTCGGGGATGTCACCCGGACGATCCTCTTCTCCGAAATCAACGCCTCGCTCTTCCGGGAGCCCGAAGCGTTTTTACAGTTCCTGATGTTTACCGAATGGAGCGCAAAGGATTTGGAGGAGCACATCGAAGAGCAGGTTGCATCGATCCGGAGCGGGAAGCCCGCTCCCTCCCGCACTGCGAACAAGATTCCTGCCGGCAAGCGCCCGGTGGCCGCATCGGCAAAAAGGTCCCGCCCGGGTGACGGGATCGAGTTCATCCCCGACAGTGATTCCCCCGAAAAGGAGGCACAGAAGCTGCCGTCCAGAAGGAGCGACGCGATCTCGTTTGATGAACGCCTTTGCCGCGAGGGGAACCGGAATGTTTCCGCAGGCAGGAGTGCTGAGATCCCTCTTGCGGAGCGGTTCGAAAGCGCCCGCCGGGAGCGGGAACCCCTCTCAATGGGAAAGAGTGTCGATATCCCCCTGCAGGAACGGTTCGATTCAGCCCACCAGGACCGGGAACCCCTCTCAATGGGAAAGAGTGTTGATATCCCTCTTGAGGAGCGGTTCGAGAGTTCGCGCCGTGACCGGGAGAACCTGAAGAAAGGGAAGAGTGCGGACATCCCTTACCGTGAACGCCGGGGCGACCGCGACTAAAAAGAAGATCATCCTTTTTTCAGCATGATAACCGCGGCTGCACCCAACAGGGCAAGGAGTCCAACGGGGGACTGCTGCGTCGGGGCCGGGGTCTCTGCCGGGATCTCCGCTACCGGAAGGGGCAGGGTTGTTGCGGCAACCGGGTACGGGATCTCGTACTTCTTCTCAAGGGTTCCTCCCCGCGAACAGGTGGTGAGCACCCAGAAGACATCGGGCGGGGATGCTTTCAGATCGTAGGTGTAGGTGAACGTATCCTTTGTCGGCTGGCTTTTGTAATCGGGATCGCTGATCACCCGTCCGTTGTGCTTCACCTGAACCTTGTTGACATAATGGGTTGCGGGGTCGCCTACCATGTGCGTGACGGTAACCGAGAGCTTCTCGGTGACGGGATCGTAATTTATTGCGATATCCGAGGGGGAATGAGCCGTCACCGGCACGACAAGGAAGAGCCCTGCAACCAGCAGGGTCAACACCACCAGAATCCTGGAAGAACAGGATGTGCGGTCACTGCAATCAGAAGTCTTGCGCATAGTGATCATCCAGAAGTGGTGATACTGAATCTTAAAGATTATCGGTTTGAATGTCCTGCGTGGATGGGAAAAATTTGGGGCGGGGCCGGGCTTCCTGACCTTTCCGGTGTTACCCGCAGGCAGGGTATCGGGAAGGATCGTTACGATTCCTGTTCCGGCTCCTGCTGGCAGAGCCAACCCGGGACCGTCTTTGCCAACCGAAAACCCGCACTCTCCACTCGTTTCTCGTGGCAGGTTGCGTGTGGGGCGGGGAGGGGCCGCTGTTTGGGTGGACCCGGGACTGGTGTGTGAGGGGGCAGGTTCCCGATCCGTGAATCACGTTTTCATTCAGACCCTGCCCGGAAAAACCAATCGCGATCATGATCGCGATTGAAAAATGATCCGGATTGAGCAGGGTTTGATTCAAAAAAATGCAGGACAATCCTCTAAGTGAAAACGTTCCCGGAGTTTCACTTGAAGAATTGAGGAGAATTCTTCTTAAAAAAATCCTCGCAGGTATGGCGATTCTTTCCCCGACACCGGGGCACCCCGTTGTGATGTGGATGGATAACCGGTTTT
Source organism: Methanoregula sp. (assembly GCA_013331015.1). Classification (GTDB taxonomy): domain Archaea; phylum Halobacteriota; class Methanomicrobia; order Methanomicrobiales; family Methanospirillaceae; genus Methanoregula; species Methanoregula sp11803u. The sequence continues at coordinate 504 of DUHF01000169.1, read as the reverse complement.
GGAAAAATTGGCTCGGGAGAAATCCTGACCCCCCTTTTTGGATTCGATTGCGATGGAGCCACGGGCGCTCGGGGTCTCGTCGACCCTCGCCCCGTGGAGCATGAACGAGGTAGTGCATTTTATAAGTGAAAATTGCAAAAATGGGGGTCAAGGGGGCTTGCCCCCNNCCTCTCTTGGGAGAGAGGGGGTCACATTCATAAATTCCACTGAGCGTTTCTGAAAGGATTTCCCATGAAAATACCTCTACCTGTTTCTTCAGTTTGGGGTCTCTCATAAAGCCGTAAGGAACACTATCGCTTCCGCAGCCCGACCATTGCGTGACGTTGGGGGCCTTGCCGCCCCCATAAGGAGCGCAAGGATACGGGCGAGGACTTCAGTTTTTTTTGCCGGGCATTTTCATCATTCGGGTGTGAACCGATATTGTTCATACCCGTTTCTACAGAGCCTCATTTCTCAATTTCCCCCTTAAGTACGCCATTATTAACAATTTTGTTAAGATTGGTG
>DUHF01000256.1 GCA_013331015.1 Methanoregula sp. | reverse complement strand
GGGAAATAGATCCCGCCCCCGGCAAAAAAAACCCGTTCCTTCTTTTTTGTCAACGGCGAATAAGATGAATCGCTCGTGCCCCTGTATTCCGGGAGGGCATCACGTGCAGTATCGGCTCATGGTGTGGGACAGTTGTGGCGTTACATGAGGCCGGCAACAGAGTTATTGGTGCGGTGAGCGAGTACAGTAATCGATGGCTGGTCAGTGGGAAAAAGCTGTGCAGGATGACCGGAAGATGATGGTTACCGGTTCGCAGGCACTCCTCCATGACCTTGTGCGCTGGCGGGAGAGCCTTGCAAGGAGCATTGCACGGAACAATCTCGAGCTCAAAAGCGACCAGATCGCATCAGCGGTCAACCGGATCCTCTTTCCCCTCCTCCTCCTGCGGGTTGCAGAAGACCGTCACCTCCTGCCGGAAAAAATATCTGACAACCTGCGTCTTCATCAAACCGTCCCGCAGATCCTTTCCGATCTGAGCCCCTACGCGGAAGCCCTGTATGCCGGTGAACCCAAACCCGCCCCTTCCTCCCAGGATCCCGGTATCAATCTCTCGGTTGAAGAGCCGGTGATGAGGGGCGTCCTTGCAGCACTCTTTTTTCAGGAACGGCGCTACGACTGCGGAAAGATGACCCTGCCCGAAATCTCCCTGGTCCTGTCGCAGTACCTTGCCCGGACAATCCGCCGGTCAGCCGTACACCAGGCATGTGTGGTGGATACTCACGACACGGTTCTATCGGGCGGGACGTTGCTTCCCCCGCTCCCCCTGATTGACTATATGGTCAGCCAGGCAGTGGGTTCTGCCCAAAAGAACCGGTCGCCCCGCGAGGTAATCCCGCTCCGGCTCTTCGATCCTGCCTGCGGTGCAGGGACGGTTGTCCTGTCGGCATACCAGCAGCTCCAAAAAGATAGCAAAGGCAGATCGCTGACCTTTGATGAGCGCCGGGAAATCCTGTTCCATTCAGTCCATGCTCTCGACCTCAACCGTCACGCGGTCGCGGTAACGCGGATGCTTTTGTTTTTTGCGCTCTGCGAGGGTCCGGATCCTGGGACTGGTGAGATGGTCTTTCCCGGTACGGCCGTTGCCGTGCTCCGCGATCTCCGCCACACCATCCTCTGCGGGAACGCGCTGGTCGGGCCGGCGATTGTTGAGGATGAGTCGTGGATGTTCTGTCCGGCCCGTGACCGGCACAAACTGAACCCGTTTTCGTTTGGGGACCGGTTCCCGGAGATTGCGGCATCGGGGGGGTTCGATGCGGTTTTCTGCAACCCCCCGGAGGGATCTCTCGAAGAGCGTGAATGGATCCAGCAGTACTTCCAGCAGCGGTATGCGGTGTATCACAAAAAGGCCGACCGGTCCGCGTATTTCCTTGAAAAGTCCCTCTCGCTTGTCGGTAACCGGGGAACCGTTGCGATGGTCATGAACGGGCGCTGGCTCCGGGGATCGGCCGGCGCCCCCCTTCGCGAGGTGCTGGGTGCACGGCAGATTGAGGAGATCGTCGATCTCGCAATGGCACCAGCAGGAAATTCCGGGGCAGGGCTCTGCTTCCTCCGCGTCAACGCGTCCCCGCCCACCCGGCCAATGCAGGTCGTTCTTGCCGGCGATGAATTCCATGAAGATCCCAAAAAATTTGTTGCCGCCCACCGGTTTCCGGTCGATCAGCACCTGCTGGACTCGGGTGGCTGGGCATTCCGCGACACCCGGCCTGACGAGATCCTCCGTAAGGTGTACCGGCACAGCACGCCGCTCGAAGACGTGGTGATGGGAGATGTCCATACCGGTATCCGGATCCCGGAAGGGAGCCCGTTTTTGATCGATGAGGCGCTCGCCCGCGAATGGATACGGCGGGATCCGCGGTGCAAATCCCTGCTCCGCCCGATCCTTGCGGGATGCGGGATCGGGCGTTACGATGCCGGAAGTTCCGGCAGGTATCTCCTCCTGATCCCCCGGGGCTGGACGCTCTCCCACAAGAGCGCAGCGAAAAACCCGTGGCAGTGGCTGAAGCGCCGGCACCCGCTCATCGCCCGGCACCTGCAATCGTTCTCGCACCAACGCACAGATCAGGCCGGCCCGGATACGCTGTGGTGGGAGACTGCGTGCGATGAGTTCTGGCAGGAGCACCAAAGAAAGATTGTCGGGCCGGCAGAGTTTACAACGCCGGTGTTCTGGTATGATGCCGGCAAAAGAATCGGTGACGAAACCACCATCGCCATCCCCTCCCGGGGCCAGTACCTTATCGGGATCCTGAACAGCCGGCTCATGGCGTTCGTATTCGGAGTATCGATCCGCAAGCTTGCCCGGGACCGGAACGTATTCTCGTGGGAAGATCTTGCCCGCCTTCCGGTATTTACGCTGGATCTTGACCGGCCGGAGGATCGGGCACAAAACGAGCGGATGGAGACGCTCGTGCAAAGAATGCTGGATCTGGCAAAGCATGCGAGGTCTGCGAAATCCGATCCAGAACGCGCAAGCCTGCAGAAGAAGATCCGGGCAACGGACAGGCAAATCGATGCTTTGGTGTACGATCTCTACGGGCTGACACTGGAGGAGATTGCGGTGGTGGAAGGGACCCGGGCTGCCACAATTGGCCACTCATAAGAGCAGGAAACACGCCGGCAGGCTTTTAGGGTAATTAACGAAAGCAGGCACCCTCTCCGACGTAAACGGGGGTGCATTTCCACTCGAACCCCGCTAAAACGGCCATATCGGCCAATCCGGCAGCCCCTTTTTTGGGATGTCCTGAAATAGGTCCGGAAAAAGGGGGCGTTTACGGCCCGCTATTTTGCAGGTTCAAAAACCCCAATTCTCCCTTTATTTCGCATAAATCACGCGATAATTGAGATTTTTCACCCGCGTGGACACCATTTCCCGTGGAGAAAAAACAGCCTTCGTCCGATTGGCAAACGGAGCCTAATACGGGCGTATCTGACTTCAGCCCCCCTCATCCCCCTTCTTCCGGAGGGGGATGTCGATCCGGAACGGCGCCTTCTTCCAGTATGCTTCCCGGAAGTGGGTGTTCCGGTAATTCTCTCTGGTGTTCTCCTCGATCTCCGCGGTGGTATCCGGCAGGATATAGAACCGGCGGTACGCCCGCTCGTTCTGGGTGCGCACCCAGAGCTCGCGGAGCACGTAATACGGCAGAGGAAGTGTGCGGAGATCTGCTACTTCATCAGGGAACTTGTTCTCGATGATGCAGTCAGTGTCAAGCCCGTACCGGATTTTTGTCAGTTTCACGGCAACCATCACTGCCTCACGGTACATCAGGCCATCGAACCGCACACCCGCATCACAATTTTCAAGCCAGTGGTATCCCATCCGTTCGGCAAATGTTTTTGCCTCGTCTTTCAGGCTGGCTGCCGGTCGTCCTTTCATCTATGACTTCCTCCCTATCCGGAATGAAAATTCCATTGAAAATATTTCTCTAAGGAAATGAATTCCATGGTGAAATGCTTTCCCGTTTCGAAGGCTCTGCCTTCGCAGCCGGGACGACCTGCGGTCGCCGGATATCATGTGACACTCAGCAGCGCTGCGTCGAATGCCGATTTCACCAGCAGCGGAGTCACCTGGCATTCGATGATCGCGGCAACCGCCATCATGACAAAGATTACAAGACCGATCTTCCAGACCCATCCGAGAATAAAGAGGCAGATATCCCCCGGGTGGAGGGCTGAAGCGTTTCCGTTCTCACTCAGGTATTTCCTGAGCGCATCGATAGTGAGGAACGCAGCAGTCCCGGCAAGGACAAATGCGAGCATTTCCAGCCAGCCATGCGGGAGATAGATGGTCGCGATCATCTGCCAGGGCAGGAGCCGGTATGTCAGGTAGATCCGCGCAAACGAGTTATGGCCGAGCGCAACCATCAGGATGCAGACCGTTACCTGCATGACTATAATGATCCAGTCGAGCAGATCGCGGCAGAACCACCATACCCAGACCCAGAAGAGCGGGACTATCAGGATGAAGAGGGCGACTCCGGCGTTTGCGAACAGGAGCAGCGGGAACACGGATGCCATATGCGGGACATGGACCGTGCTGTGGTAATCAGCCTGAGCCGCAAGTTCCGTGGCATTCAGAGGTGCAACATTGTGGTAGATAACCGCGGTCTGGATGACGACAAAAACAATACCGGTAAAGAGCAGGAATGCTGCAATGAGGAAATACCGGGGAAAATTTTTGGGGAGTTTCATGCAGATGACCGGCCGAGAGGGGATGTTCATTTACCGTACCTGTTCCGGTGAGATACCCGGGGTAATATACATCCCGGTCTTTTTACCCGCCCCTGGCAGCCCGCGGAAGCCACCGGTCAGGATCAAGCCGGTACGACTCCTTTGGCACCATGATCTCGAACCGGGCACCTTTACCCGGCACCCCGCATTCCGTGATCATGATGCCGGTAAGCGCAAGCACCTCCCGCACCAGGAAGAGCCCAAGGCCGGTATTCTTCCCGAACCCGCGATCGAAGATAACGTCCTTCTCTTCGGCGGGTATGCCGATCCCGTTGTCCTCCCAGACAACCAAAAGATCGCCAGAGGAATTGAATGACGAGAGGGCGATCTCCGTTACGTGCTGGCCGTGACGGATGGAGTTGTCAAGAAGGTTGAAAAATACCTTCTCCAGCATCGGGTCGGCATAGACCCGGATGCCTTTGAGGTCGGCGTTCATCGCTATGGTGACCGGGACATACGAGTAGGGAAGGATCGAATCCAGTTCCAGCCACTGCGGCTCCTGCGTGCCAAGGTCCTGGTATACCCGGGTGAACTCGATCTGTGACTGGATTGCTGCCGTTGCGGATCGCATGTTCCGGAGGAGCGTGTCCATTTTCGGACTGTCGCAGTTTTTTTCCGCGATCGTAAGGTACCCGAGGATCACCGAGACTTTGTTGAGGATATCATGCCGGGTGATTCCGGTAAGCAGGTTGAGCTGGTGGTTTGCTGTATGGAGTGCCTCCTCGGCCCGCTTGCGGTCGGTGATATCCTGGTTCGCCCCGTGGGTCTTGACCGTCCTTCCCGCGGCATCTTTGGTGATCCCGAACCGCACTACGATGTGACGGACAGCCCCGTCGCGGCGTACGATCCGGTGCTCCAGCTGCGATACGTAGTCCGGCCCGGTCGCTTTTATGGCTTTTTCCACCTCCCCGGCGACAAGATGACGGTCTTCAAAGTGGACAAATTCCTCCGCATATCTCTCAGCCGTCATCTGGGTACCGCCCTCACGTTGTGCCGTGGTCCCGTACATGGCATAGAAACGGTCGTCAAACGTGAAGATCCCCGTGGCCACATCAAACTCCCAGTTCACCAGGTGTGCAAGATCCATTGCCTCAGCAAGCATCCTGCGGCTCTCCTGGAGTGCATCTTCCGCCCGTTTGCGTTCGGTGATATCCCGGATGGAGAGGAGGATTGCCACAGAATTTTCAAAGGGGATCTTCTTTCCTATGCTCTCGAGCCAGATCTGCCG
>DUHF01000258.1:634-9420 GCA_013331015.1 Methanoregula sp. | reverse complement strand
CCGGGCCGCCCATTTCCTTATACCACTTGACAAAGTGGTGGGCGTTGATGCCGGCCCGGCCCCTTCCGCCACGGTTTCCTGCACCACGCCGGTTCTTATGGGTGCCGCCACCGCATGTCCGCGATCCGCGATATTTTGAACGCTTGTTCGTTGGCATCCTCTTCACCTCATCTTGTAGAGGAGAGTGTTAATCTCCTGGCCATAATACCCGAGCGCGCCCCCCTGGGGGAAGGTCCGCTTGGTGGTCTTGTATCCCTTGCGCGGGGGGTGAAGGCGGAGTACGGGCTTGAGGCCCGGTACGTCGCGCAGCTTCGTCTCGCCGCTGGCAAGTGCCTGTGCAAACTCTGCAATGCTGCCGTAGGTTGAGTTAGACTTGATGTACTCGTCGGTCAGCGGGGCATCCCCGATAACCCTGCCCCGGGTCTGGAGGAGGGTCTCGACCGTTGGTGCATCCACTTCGCCGAAGGCCACATAGTCCTTGACCTTGCGGATCATGCCGAGGTTCTCAGGGGTGTCGGGCACGAGCACGCAGTGGTTGATATGGTGGAGGCGCAGCATCTTGAGCGTGTCCTTAATGTCACGGCGGGTCTTGACAACGCCGCGAACCTGTACTACTGCGTACATTTACTCTGACCTCCCAGTCCGGATCATGTTGGTCTGGTGGAGCGCGTTGAAGGTTGCCTTGGCAAAGTTGATGGTGGTACGGGTCTGGCCGCGGGCAAATGTCCACGCGTCCCTGATGCCGGCAAGTTCGAGCACTTTCTTGCTGATGTCACCGGTGACAAGCCCGGTTCCCTGCGGGGCGGGCTTGAGGGTGACCTTGACGCTGCCAGCCGTGCCGGTGACCTGCATGGGGATGGAGTGCGCAAGATCGCATCCGCATTCCCAGCTGCCACAGCCACGCCGTACCTTGATGAGATTCATCTTTGCTTTGACGATCGCTTTCTTGATTGCATCGCCGACCTGGACATCCTTGCCCTGGCCAAACCCGATGTACCCGTTCCGGTTGCCGACAATCACGACGGCACGGAACTGGACACGGCGGCCTGAGTCGGTCATCCTCTGCATCATGGCGATGTCGAGGACTTCGTCTTCGAGTTCCGGGAGGAACGCATCGACGATTTCGGGCTCTTTGATTGGCCTGCCGCTCTCGAGGATCTGGTCAATGCTCTTGATCTCGCCTGCGACAACAAGTTTGCCAAGACCGGTGACCGGGCGCCATTCCTGTTTTTCGTATGCCATTTTAGACCAGCTCCTTCTTGATGGCGGCTGCCACCTGTTCGACAACCCCAACGATATCGCCGGCTTCTTTGTTGTAGGCCGCGATATGTGCACCCTTGACCCGCTCATCGGAGGGGAGGATCTCCTCGCCGTGGGGGATCTCGAGACCGGCTTCGACAGCGCCTTTCAGCGCTGCAAAGACCCGGGCTCCGGGGGTTGCACGGTTCAGGCCGATATCCAGGATTGCGCGGTCATACCGGGCCTTCTTTGCCTTGGCGGCAAAGAGCATGCCCGTGAGGTATGCTGCGGGGGTGTTGGATGTCGATCCCTTGTACCCGTATTTCTCGAGCTCGGCAGAGTTTGCTGCAACGAGCGTCTTGTCGCCTTCCATCTCTGCGGTGACGAGCTGGATGATGATGTGACGGTTGGTCTTCCTGACCACCATCCGCGGTGATTCGGCTACTACGAGCCGGGTCCGCTGGTAATAATCGGTCTTGCCTTCCCTCCGCCTGCGGAAGGGGACAAAATACCGGGGTCCTGTCGCCATGTTACTTCATCCTCCCCTGGAGGATCTCCATCTGCGCCTTCATGTGAGCAACGCTTCTGAACTGGCCGCCAGCCGCTTTACGGTAGACGATACGGTACAGGTGCCGGTCAATGGTGCCGGCATCGCGGAGTTCAACGAGCACTTTTCTGATTGCACGGATCTTCTGGACCCATGCGGTCTTACTCGGGTTACGGGCTCCTGCCGCCCCCTTCCTCTTTCCGGCGCCCTTGCGGTGGCCGTACGAGCGCTGGGCAATGCGTGCCCGTGCCCTGCCGCGGCTGACACCTTTCTTCTGGCGTGCCTTGATGGCACCGTCAGTAACAAGTCCCCGTAAATCCTCGCGCGAGATCGCGTTCTCGATATCGGAGATGCGGGTGGGGTCAAACCAGACGCGGTTGACACCGCACTTGAGGATCGCTGCAGCGATACGTTTCTGGCTCGCGACATCACTCATTCTTCTTCACCCCTGATTTGGTGGTCTTCTTGGCCGGGGCCTTCTTCTCCGCGGGTTTTTCTGCGGATTCTGCCTTGGGCTTTGCTGCGACTTTCTTGGCCGGGGCTTTCTTCTCCACAGGTTTTTCTGCAGATTCTGCCTTGGGCTTTGCTGCAGCCTTCTTTGCCGGAGCCTTCTTCTCTTCAGTCTTTGCAGCCGGTTTTTCCTTTGCTGCTACCTTCTTTACCGGGGCGGCGGACTTCTTCTGGGATGCAGCAGGCTTCTTTTCCTTCTTCTGCGAACCCTCGGTCTTTGCCGCTTCCTTCTTGGCCGGAGCTTTCTTGGCCGGGGCTTTCACGGTGCGGGCGTTGAGCACCTTGAGACCCTTGCCAAGTGCCGCTTCCTGGAGTGCGACACGTTTTTTGTCGCCAACCGTTGCGGAGATCCTGACTGCATGGGTCTTGGGGTCCAGTCCCTCGAGTTCCTTGATGGTGGCGACGAGCGCCTCAAAGAAACCGCTCGGGTGCATGCCGCGTACTGCAACGGGGCTGCCGTAACCGGGCTGGGGGAGTGCTCCCTTTGCTTTCTTCTGCTCCCTCTGTTTGTTGTGCTGTCCGCGGGGTTTTCTCCACGAGTCGGAGAGCTGGCGTTTTTTGCCGAATCCGTCGCGCTTGAAGCTTGCGCCCTTATCGGTGCGCACCCGGATCAGTCGCTTGACTTCTGTTGCCATTATCTTCAGCCCCTCTGGACCATATAGATGCCATCCTGGAAGACGCGCGGGTCGCGGTCACGGATGTGGGTCGCATGTTCGATGTTGGCTGCCGAGGTGCCGACCTTTTCGCGGTCGATACCGGTCAGCACGACCTCGTCATTTGCCACCTTTGCCGTGACATCTGCTTCGATACGTGCATACCGCGCTTTCTTCTCGCCAAGGAAGTTGGCAATCTCGAGCCGGTTCCCCTGGAGTTTGAGCTGGATGGGGAAGTGGCTGTACACCACTTTCATACGATACTCGAACCCTTCGGTGACACCGCGGATCATGTTCTTGGTGTGCGCTTCGAGCGTGCCGACCATCGCGGTGATCTCCTTTCTTTTGGACTCGGTTGCGATGGTGACCACGTTTCCTTCACAGGTAACAATGACCTGCGGGAAGCGAACGTTGCGGGACAACTGCCCCTTGGGTCCGTTCACACGAAGCTGCGCGCCGTCGAGCTGGGCTTTGACACCCTCGGGAATTGTGACTTTTCTCACTGCTGACATTCAAACGCACCTTCTTTAGTAAACGTACCCGATCAGTTCGCCGCCAATGCCTTCTTCTCGTGCCTTCACGTGCGATATGACTCCGCGTGAGGTCGAAAGCATCAGGAGCCCGAAGTTCTTGCCGGGCAGGTACTGCTTTTCCCAGTATTCCATTTCATCGAGCTGTACTGAAAACCGCGGGGTGATGGCACCGCAGCGGTTGATCCGGCCCGTGAGGTTGACCTTGAGCTGGCCGCCCCTTCCGTCATCGATGAACTCGAAGCTGCCGATGTAACCGGCTTCCTGCATGATGCCGAGCATCGCGCCGAGGAGTTTGCTTGCGGGTTCGATGACGCACACGGACTTACCGGTGTCGCCTGCATTTTTCAAGGCGCACATCCCGTCTGCTAATGTATTGAGTCGTGTCATTGTGCTTTTCACCCTTTAGCTCATCTTCTTGAAACCCATCCTCTGGGCCCATTCGCGGAAGCACTGCCTGCAGAACATGATATGGTATCTGCGTACGAGCCCCTGTTTGCGCCCGCACATCTTGCATTCGTTCGCACCGCGACCGTAGATCTTCTTCCTTTCGCCTGCCATTAGCGCACCTCGACCTGGTACGTGTCTTTTAAGAATGCAATTGCATCAGCCTTGTTCACGCGCTGCTTTGCCGGGAGTTTCTTCTGTCCCATGCGCCGCCTGGTGATGCGGATACCTTTGCGCTCAAGGACGACGTTGACGTCCATGCCGTAGATTCCGATCTGCGGGTCGTAGGACATACCGGGGAAATCCGTGTGCTCTTCGATACCAAACGCAAAGTTTCCGCTCCGGTCAAACTGGCTCTCAAAGATCGTCTTCTGGACGATCGTCAAGGCTGTTGCAATGAAATCCCGGGCGGGTTTACCGCGGAGGGTGACCTTGCAGCCGATCGGTGCGCCCTTCCTGATGGAGAACGCCGGCTGGGTCTTCTTGGCAATGCTCCGTATAGGGGTCTGCTTCGTGATCGCCTTCATGATATTTTCGGCTTTCACGAGCTTCTCGCCGCTCTCGCCAACGCCCATGTGGACGACAACCTTGTCGATATAGAGATCGCGCATTGAGGTCACTCTTCATGCCCCCATTTTGCGATTGCGGGTGTTGTCGTGCCGACCATATAGACGTATGGCGATACGGTGTCGAACTTTGTGCCGGTGGTTTCGTCCTCAAGAAGGATCTTGTTGGGGACGCTGCCGGGCACCTTGATGATCTCAAGGATGCGGGCGACCTTCCCGGAGTGTTTTCCTCCGATGATCATGGCCATGTTGCCTACCGCGAACGGGAAGTGACCGACAATCTTGAACCGGGTTTCGGGTTCAAGGGAGATGACTACCGAGTCGCCGGACTTGTAGGTGTTGTCGGCTATGATATTGGCGCCGAAACGCAGGTTCAGCTGGACCTTGCCACCGGTAATGGTGGTCTTGTTCTTGATCTTGCACAGGCGGGTCTTTGCAGATTCTGCATCGATCTCGATCGACACGTGACGGCCATCATTGCCGCGCAGGATACGGTAGTACTTGCCAATCTTGGGCAGGGCAATGATGTCGAAGATCCCGACACCGAGCTTGGGGTCGCGGCAGGGCCGGCCGTTGACGATAACGTCTTTCTGGCGGAGGATCTGCTTGATCTCCTTCATGTTCCGTGCAAAGTCCATGTGGTCACGGAGCCAGACGGCAATCGGCATTGCGTTTGCATTGTGCGGGCCGGGTGCCGTCTTTGAGATGAATGTCCGGGTCTTCTTGGAGATGTGCCACGAGTCCGGGGCATTGAGTCGCTTTAAGTGATTTGACATTATTTACGCCTCCCCCAGTTTTTCTGTGCGGCGCTTGTCCGCAAGGTTCAGCTTGGTGATCTGCACGTTGGACGCGTCAACAGCCCGGGGTACTTCGGTCCCGTCGACCTTGGTATTTGATACGCCGTGGACAACGAGCTTTGATTTCCGGGTGTCAACAGCATCGACGAGGCCTTCGTCTCCGGCAAAGTCGCCGCGGGTCACCCTGACGGTGTCCCCTTTGACAACGCGGAGGGTCTTTTTCTTGTATTGCTCTTTTAACGCCTCAGAGAGCGGGGCGTTGAGGAACTTGGTGCTGACGTGGGAAGGTGCGGTATAGCGTGCCTTTCTCTGTTTTCTTGGCTGTGAACTTTCAATTCTGACCATACGCACACCTCAGACAATGATCGTTGCCATCGAGCCGAGTTTGGGGAAACGTTCGGCGACTTCACGCGCAACCGGTCCCTTGATCTCGGTTCCTTTGGGCTCGTTCTTCTCATCCACGACAACGACCGCGTTGTCATCGAAGGATACCCGCATGCCGCTTGGCCTGCGCATCTCCTTCTTTGCCCGGATGACTACCGCGCGCACGAGCTTGCGGCGCATATCCGGGGTGCCTTTCTTGACGGTGACGGTTGCAAGGTCGCCAAGACCCATCTTGGGCTGACGCCTGCGGACACCGTGGTATCCGAAAACGGATACGATCTGCACTACTCGCGCACCGGTATTATCTGCACAGGTAAGTTTGGTACCGGTTGCAAGTCCTCTTGGCGTCTTGGACTGCTTTGCCTTCATGGCGTCTGCACCTCCACAACGACAAAAGTCGTGCTCTTCGAAAGCGGCCGGCACTCGGCTATCTTCACCATGTCGCCAACCTTAGCCCCGATACAGGGGGGGTTGTGGGCATGGATCTTCGAGCTTCGCTTCTCGTACCGCTTGTATTTACGGACATAGTGCAGGTAATTCCGTGCAACTACGACCGTTCCCATCATGCGATCGCTCACGACTTTACCGGTGATCACCTGGCCGCGCACCGGTAAAGTGCCGTGAAACGGACAATTAACGTCCTTGCATTCCACGCTTGGAGCCTGAACGTTCAATCCAATGTTTTGTGCCATTATGTTATCCTCTTCTTCTCATGCAGGTTGATCCTTCTTTCAGGAGCCAGAACCATAACGGAGCCATCTATCTCAACAAGTTCGCCGCCCGGAAGGAGCACGCGGAAGGTGCTGTGCATCTTCTGGATGCGCTTTACCCCCCGCGTGGTCTCGATCACCAGCAGGTTTTTTGTTTCATCGATGATGCGCCCACAGATTCCCCGGTGGTTCGGGTTTGCAGCTCCTGATACCAGAATGTCGAGGCCGATGAGTTCATGGCCCAGGACATTCTGGGGAGAGATCATGCAGTTCTCCTGCGGTTCTGCTCGGTCATCATGCGGGCAATGGTGCGACGGAGTTCACGGATGTGACCTGAGTTCTCGGTTGCGCCACCCGCACTGACTTTGCCGTAGTGCTGGACAAGCTCCATCCGGAGTTTTCCCATATTTTCCTGCAGTTCTACATCGGAGAGCTGCTGGACGTCCTTGGCCCTGAATATTGCCATTACTGATCCTCCCCTAAGTTTTCATCGGGAAGCGCGGGTTCTTCTGTGTCCATGTCGCTGACGGGAGCAACCGGGGCCTTTGACGGACGCTTTGTTTCCTGTTCGATGATGGAGAAGTGGTCAGGCAGTTTTGCGCCGCCGGGCACAAGCTTTACCTGAACACCGATGACCCCGAGTTTCTTGATCGCGACGGCATAGCCTTTCTCGACGATCGTGTTGCTCGGTTCACCGCAGTGCTTGATGTAGCCTTCGGTGAACTTCTGGGTCCTTGCACGGGCACCGGTCAATTTGCCGGCGATAACAACTTCGCACCCAAGGGCACCGGATTCCATAACCCGGCGCATGATGCTGGATCCCGCTTTGCGGAAGTACCAGCCGCGTTCAAGGGCGTTGGCAAGCCGTTCTGCCATGATCTGGGCATTGAAGCTGGGGTTGTTAACCTGCTGGACTTCAATCTGCGGTGATTCGACACCGAAGTTCTGGGCAAGGTCCTGGGTGAGCTGGTGAACCAGCTTGCCACCTTTTCCGATGACAATACCGGGCTTCTCGGCATAGATCGTGACCTGGGTACCAAGAGGGGTGCGGGCGATATCCATGCCGCCATACCCTGCGCGCTTGAGTTCCTTGGTCAGGTATTTCTCGACGCGGGCCTTGCGGGTACCCTCTTCGATGAATTTTCTCTCGACTGCCATATTATGCCACCTCGCGGACGATGATCTCGATGTTCACGGACTCGCGGACTTTGGGGGTTGCCCTTCCCATTGCACGGGGGAAGAATGCCTTCTGTGCACGTCCGCGGTTGACCGAGGAGTGGATGATCTCGAGGTTTTCGGAATCGAGACCAATGTATTCGGCATTCTTCTTGACCGATTCGAGGAGCCGGATATATTCTTTGGATGCCTTGACGGGATACCGTCCTGCATCCCAGTTTCCGGGAAGACCGCGCTTGTGCGCAACATTCCGGTTGAAGCGGCGGAAGGGGACTGCCTTCTTGAGCTTGACAACCTCGTGGAGGTACGCGATTGCATCGTTCACGCGCTGGTGGCGGATGAACGTGGCAATCTCGATCGAATGTTTCGGCGACATATTCAGCTCGTTGGCTTTTGCTTTTGCAATGTTGTCAGCCTTGATTTTGTTGGAATAATCTACTCGTGCCATGTCCATCACTTCAGCGGAACGTACTTGCTGCCTCTGGTTGCACCGATACCGGCACTACCGTGAGAAACCCTCTTTCTGGTCAGGGCAAATTCGCCCAGGTAGCGGAAGACCGACTCGGGCTGGAATTCTACTTTAATAAATTCCTTACCGTTGTAGATCTCGATGGTCTTGCCGATCATCTCCGGCATGACGATCATCTCACGGAGATGAGTCCGGATCTTCTCGTCGCCCTCGCGAATCTTTGCAAGGAGCGTCTCTTCACCGCGGGAGAAACCGCGGGTGATCTTGCGGCGGGGACGGGCAGGCATGAGGGGGAGGAGTTCGCTAATCCCCATCGCCTTGAGCTCGTCCATCTTGTAGCCGCGATAGGTGAACTCCTCACGCCGTCTTGGCATTCTCTTCTGTGTCTTTTTAGGTGCTGCCATTACCCATCACTTCCTGCTCTTACCTGTCCTGCGTGCAGCCACATGTCCGACAGTCCTGCCCGGGGATGTACCGCGGGCAACAGTCTTTGGCCGCCCGGTATGCTGGTGACCACCGCCACCGAACGGATGATCGATGACGTTCATTGCGACACCACGGACGCGCGGCCAGTTGGATGCGGTGTTCTGCATCTTGTGGTATTTGTTCCCTGCTTTCACGAACGGTTTCTCAACACGGCCGCCACCGGCAACAATGCCGATGGTTGCACGGCAGCGTGCATTGAACCACTTGGTCTTGCCGCTGGGCATCCTGATGCCAACACGGTCGCCGATCTTGTCAACAACGACTGCCTGGAC
>DUHF01000258.1:0-512 GCA_013331015.1 Methanoregula sp. | reverse complement strand
ACAAGCATATAGACCTTTTTGCCGTCTTCGAGTTTCACGAGCGCAATGGGTGCGTTCCGTGCCGGGTCGTGTTCAATGTCGATTACCGTGCCGGTGATCTTCTGCGTGTCGTCACCGATGTGCTTCAGCTCGGCCTTGTACCGGTGGGATGGTGCACGGTACGTCGGGCCTCCTTTGCCTCTGCTTTGTGTAGTTATACGATGTCCCATGTTCCCCACCTACATAATGCCAAGCCGGCTGAGGATCTCTTCAGCGGCTTTGTCGTTCTCAAAGCTCACGATTGCCTTCTTCTGGCCGTGCGTGTTCATGAGCGTGCGGACGCTTCTGACCTTCTGGCCAAAGGATTTCTCGATCTCGCGCTTGACGTCGTCCTTGGTTGCCTCGCGGGTGACGAGGAACTGGAGCTTGCTCTGGTTCTCCAAAAGGACCATTGCCTTTTCTGTGACAAACGGGTATTTCAGAGTCATTTACCTTGCCTCCAGGCGTACGAGTGCACTCTCGGTCCAGACGGT
>DUHF01000085.1 GCA_013331015.1 Methanoregula sp. | reverse complement strand
CCCTCATAGTGGGTGATGGTGCCGGAAGGATCGCGGCGGATGTGGGTGTAGTCCAGGATCCAGAACAGGTCATGGTTCTTCCCGAAGATCCGGTATTCCTGCATAAAGTCATCGATATGGTTGCTGCTGCTCGACTCCACTTCGGTTCCCACGCGATCAAGGTCATCCGGGTGGATGAGGGAAGAGAACGGCACCGTGCCGGAGAGGAAATCTTCGGGCGTGTACCCGAACTGGGTGATATTTTTACTGACCGCCTCCACCGGCCAGTGCTCCTCTGCTTTCCAGAGGAAGGCAACGGCCGGGCTGGTGTTGATGATCCGGAGCTGCTCTTCCTTTTCCTTGAGCAGTGCATTGATGCGTTCCTCATTTGCTTTCCGGTCGGTGATGTCAAGGAAGGTCCCGATAAGCCCCCCAAGTGTTCCATCGTTGTGGAAGAACGGGGCTTTGTAGAAGATGACATCGTGAAGCGAACCGTCGGCATACTGCACCTGCGTCTCGTACCGCTGGGGAACCGGATTGGCGAAGAGCTGCTGGTCGGCAGCTGCATACGTGTCAGCAAGATCTTTTGGAGAGAGGTCATACACATTCTTTCCGACAATCTCTTCCCGTGTCATCCCGAGATATTTCGAGAACGGGGGGTTGCACCCGAGATATTTCCCGTTCGTATCCTTAAAGAAGACCGGCACCGGCAGGGTATCGATCATGGCCCCGAGGAACCGGGAGCTCTCGCCGGCACGGGACTCGGCTGCTTTCTGTGCCGTGACATCACGCCCGATAGCAATATAGCTGGTGACGATTCCCTGATCATCCCGCAGCCCGCGGGTATTCCAGACTATCGTTTTGGTTGTTAAGTCTTCGCACCGGATCTCGGTTTCAAAATTTTCCAAGATGGTGTCCTGCCCGATGATCCGCCGGATCTCTCCCGTGACTTTTTTCCGGTAATGGGTATCCGGATACAGCTGTTTCCAGACCGTATTCTTTCCCACAACATCGGTGTTTTTGTACCCGCTGATGGCTTCAGCGGCATTATTCCAGACAAGAATGGTCCCGTTGGGAGCAAGCACCGAGATCCAGATATTTGCATTTGCTATCACGTTCTCCTGGAACTGCTGCAGGGTTTTTAGGGAGTCCCGGGCAGCCTTCTCTTCGGTGATATCCTCGCCATAACTCAGGACACCGGTGATGGTGCCGTCCCTGCCTTTCAACAGGGTGATATTCCACCGGATGTACCGGGTGTTGCCGTTACCGGTAACAACCGCCCCTTCAACCATGCGATCCGGCACAGGATCCCCGCTCATGATACCAATAAAAAGGGACCGGACATAATCCCGCTCATCCTCTTTGATGAAGGTGTTCACCCAGTCTCTTCCAGCGATTCCGACAGTCGGGCATTCGAGAATTTTACATCCTTTATCATTGAGGTAGGTGATCGTGCCGTTATGGTCGAGTACAAGGATGATCGCAGGGGCAAGCGAGATATACTGCTCCTTTAATTGCGTGGATTCCTGCCCGGCGCGCTCAGCCCGTACGAGTTGCTCCGAGAGATACGCGATGATGGCAGCAATCCCGACAAAGACGAGGAACCGGTACAGCGCTCCGAGAACCACATCGGGCTTTGTGGGCTCGAACAGCACGACAAGGCCGACATAGGCAAGGGCAAGCACCGTGGCGATCCAGCAGCCTCTCCACCTATAATGATAGGCAAGGAGTACGATCGGGAAGTAATAGAGGTGCATGAAGATGGTGGTGATCCCGTGCATCAGGCACCAGAACGTGATGAAGAGGACCCCCGCTGCGAGGATGAGGATGGTGACCTGCCAGAGCCTTTCGGTCATAACAAACAAGGGTTTTTGAGCGTGTGTCATTGCCAAATCACCTCACTCCTTCTCATGCACCACCATCGTGAACTGCGTGCCGTTGCTCCGGTCAAGTTCAATGGTCCCGTCCATCTGGTCAACGAGGGTGTTGACGAGCCGCAGGCCAAGGGACCGGGTGTTCTGCCAGTCAAGATCGGCAGGGATCCCGATACCGGTATCCCGGAACAGGACCGTCAGGGTCTGCCCGTCCTTCTTTACCGAGATGGAGATCTCGCCTTTCCGGTCTTTGGGGAAGGCGTACTTGAGCGAGTTCGAGATGAGCTCGTTGATGATGAGCCCCAGCGGGATAGCAGAGTTGATGTCAACATTCACCTCCGTGATATCGAGATGGAACTGGATCCCCCGGCTCCGTGCATCGTAGAACTGGAAGAGCCCGGTACCAAGGAACCGGAGGTAGTCGGCAAGGCTGATATGCGAGATGTCCTCGGCCTTGTAGAGTTTCTCGTGGACGAGTGCCATGGCCTTGACCCGGTTCTGGCTCTCCCGGATTGCCGCAAGGGTGGACTCATCTTTGATGTACCGTGACTGGAGGTTCAAGAGACTTGCAATGATCTGGAGGTTGTTCTTGACCCGGTGGTGGATCTCTTTTAAGAGCATCACCTTCTCATCATAGGATGCCTGAAGTTTCTGCTCCGCGGTGAGACGCTGGGCGTTCTCCTCCTCAAGTTCCGCGTTCGCTTTTTGCAAAGCTTCGGTCCGGTCCTTCACCCGGCCCTCAAGCACGGTGTTGAGGGACCGGATCTCCGACTCCATGAGCCGGCGGCTGGTGATGTCGATGTTGACCCCGGTGAGACGGGAGGGATTCCCCTTCTCGTCGAATTCTGCAATCTTCCCCCGGCCAAGGATCCAGAGCCAGTTCCCGTCTTTGGTGAGAAGCCGGTACTCGATCTCGCAGAGGGGGCGTTTCTCCGCAATCTGCCGGTTCAGGTCTGGCAGTACCCGGTTCCGGTCATCCGGGTGAATATGCGCAATCCACCCCTCGTACGTTGCGGGGAACTCGCCGGGCCGGAAATCGAGCATGGTGTAGAACCGGTCGGAGAACACCGCATTGCCGGTCCTGATATCCCAGTCCCACGAGGCCACATTCGCCCCTTCCATTGCCAGCCGGAGCCGTTCCTCGCTCTCGAGGAGCGCCTGCTCCGCCTCTTTGCGCTGCTGGATGGGACGGGTGGTGACCACAATCCCGTTCACCCCGGGAACACCGAGGAGGTTGGTACCGATGGCATCCACCCAGATATATTCGCCGTCAGCCTTCCGGATCCGGAATTCTGTGGGTGTGCCCGGATTCGTCCGCCCGTAGACTTCGTTAAGGTCTTTTCTTACCCGTTCGAGATCGTCCGGGTGGACCAGTTCCAGCGGATCGCTTCCCAGCAGGGAGCCTGCCGGATACCCCAGTATCCGTTCGGCCGACGGGGATTCATACAGGATCCTGCCGTCTGCATCAAGGATACGGATGAGATCGGAAGAGTTCTGGATGAGGGCCCGGAACCGGGTCTCGGTTGCCCTCATCGCGTCTTCGGCTTCCTTTGCCGCCGTGATATCGATCACAATCCCGGTCACCGTCTTGGGCGAGCCGTCGGGATGGCGCTTTGTGATACCTCCCACGTCCCGGAACCACTGGTAATTACCACCGGCATCCCGCAGGCGGTAATCCATATGGTACCGCGCCTCCCGTCCCTCAAGATGGTCCCGCATTGACTGCATCGCAGGTTCGAGATCAGCAGGGTGTAACAGCGCGGTGAAATCCGTGTAATGATGGAACTGGTCGGGGGAATACCCGAGCATGGTCGCCTTGCGGTCATCGAACCGGACTGCACCGTCCGGAAGATCCATCTCCCACCACGCGAGGCTGCCGATCTCCATGGCGGAGTCGAGCCGTATCTCATATGCCCTGCGGATCTCCTCGGCCTCTTTTTGCAGCGTGATATCGGTAAGAACATTGAGGCTTGCCGGCCCGCCCCCGTACTGGATCATCACGCCATTGACCAGCACCGTCCGGAGGGCCCCGTCCTTTGCCACGATCTTAATCTCGTAGGAGGGGAGATCTGCGCCCTCCATCCGCTCTGCTATCGCTTTTTGAATAGTACTGTGGTAGGCCGGATCAACCAGCGGGAGGATCGGTCTCCCGACAAGCGTCTCCGGATCATATCCCATCCGGGCTGCTGCGGACGGGTTGACATACAGCAGGATGCCGTCCCGGTGGACGATGACATAGTCCGGGAGATGATTCATCAGGCCGCGGTACCGCTCCTCGCTCTCGGTAAGTGCCAGCTCGGCGTCCTTTCTCTGGGTAACATCGGTAACGATCCCTTCGATCGCAACCACGGTTCCGGACTCATCCCTGATGATGATGTTCCGCTGGTTGTTCCACCGGATGTTCCCCGCCCGGTCAATGATCTGGAACTCGAATACCGGAGGGACGTTCTCCTGGAGCATCGCCTGCCACTGCTCCTCGAGATACGCCTTCCATGCGGGGTGGATGAGCCGCCGGATCAAGCCAGGTTCTTTATAGAACTCTTCCGGCGTATACCCGGTCAGCGCTACCGAAGCGG
>DUHF01000165.1 GCA_013331015.1 Methanoregula sp. | reverse complement strand
GAATCGGAGCGGATCTCCGATGACCTCTGGCTCCCCTCCCCGTTCGAGATAATCGAGATCCCGATCCGGGAGTTCATCAACTGGGAGAAGACCAAGCATGCCCTCACCAACATCGGGGATATGCCGGTCAAGAAGATCATGACCCACCACGTCGTCTCTGCTGCGGAGGATATGGAGGTTGAGGCTGCCGCGGCGCTCATGCTCAGGGAGGGCATCACCCGCCTGCCCGTCCTGAGGGGCAAGACGATTGTCGGAATCATCACGCGGGCGGATATCATCAATGCAATCGGAGCATCCTATTCTGAGAAGAACGGGGCAGGTGAATGAATGAGCTACCAAAGTATCTGTGCAGTTGAGGGCGTCAAAGCCTGGGGAATGAAAGAGGGAAAGTTCGGTCTTGCCCTGATCGCGGCAGAGGGCACGGCAGCGGGAGTCTTTACGGAAAATCTCGTGAAGGCAGCCCCGATCGAGCTGATGCGAAAACAAATCAAAGCGGGAAAACTCGAGGCCGTCATCGTCAACAGCGGGTGCGCCAACGCCTACACCGGTAAGCAGGGCTATACCGATGCGGTTGCCATGACCGAAATTGCCGGTGATGCCCTGGGGGTAAAACCTTCCCGCGTGGGCGTGGCGAGCACCGGGGTTATTGGCCGGTACCTTGACCTCCCGCTCATAAAGCGGCAGTGCAGCGAGGTTGCACCAAAGCTCACCCGCTCCCCGGCAGCGGAAGTGGCAGCGGCAAAGGCGATCATGACCACCGATCTGGTCCAGAAGCACGCGCTCGTTAAGCGGGAGGACTTTGTTGTCGCCGGCATCACCAAGGGCAGCGGCATGATCGCCCCGAACATGGGCACCATGCTCGCATTCATCTACACCGATGCGGAGATCGGGGCAAAACCGCTCGCCGATGCTCTGAAACTTGCCACCCGGCGCTCGTTCAACCGCGTTGTTGTCGATGGCGACACGAGCACCAACGACATCGCGCTCTGCACAGCGACAGGAGCGGCGGGGAAGGTGAAAAAGTCAGAGTTCTCAGCAGCGCTCGAAGAGTGCTGCCGCTCGCTCGCCATGCAGATTGCTGCTGACGGCGAGGGGGCAAGCAAGCTGCTGGAGATTGTCGTCAAGGGGGCAAAGAAGGAAGACGACGCCGAAAAAGTTGCCCGCACGGTCATTGAGTCGCCGCTGGTGAAAAGCGCCGTATATGGCGAGGATCCCAACTGGGGCCGGGTCGTGGCGGCAGCAGGGCGGGCGGGCGTGAAGTTCGATCCCAATGCCGTATCCCTTGACATCAGTGACGGGAAGAAGAAGTATACGCTTGTCAAAAACGGCGAGATCATGGCCGACCTTGCAGCAGCCAAGAAGGCGATGGGTGGCAAACGGGTAATCTTCATCCTCAACCTTGCACAAGGAAAGGCGGAGGCGACCGCCTGGGGCTGCGACCTCACCGAGAAGTACGTGGAGATCAACGGGAAGTACACAACATGAAGCGTGAAGATGTCCTGATGGAGGCACTGCCGTACATCCAGCAGTTCCATGGCAAAACGATCGTGATCAAGCTCGGCGGCCACGCCATGGTGGACCCCGTTGTCCTTGAAAATGCCATCCGTGACGCGGTGCTCCTGCATTACGTGGGTATCCGCGTCGTCCTCGTCCATGGCGGTGGCCCCGAGATCAGCGACAAGATGAAGCAGATGGGCAAGGAGTCGGTCTTTGTCGGCGGCCTCCGGGTCACCGACCAGGAGACCCTTGAGATCGCCCAGATGGTCCTTGTCGGCAAGATCAATGCGGGGATCGTCTCCCTCATCGCCAAATGCGGCGCCCGGGGTGTCGGGCTCTCGGGAAGCGACGGGAACCTCATCCTTGCAAAGAAGATGGAGATGCAGAAGATCGAGGTCGGGGGAGTCCAGAAAGAGGTGGATCTCGGGCATGTTGGCGAGATCGAACAGATCGATCCGGCGCTTCTGAACACCCTGCTTGACAACCAGTATATTCCGGTGGTTGCCCCCATCGCCATCGACCGGCACGGGGGGCACCTGAACATCAATGCCGACACTGCTGCAGGAGATATTGCCATCGCCCTTGGGGCTTACAAGCTCGTGAACATGACCGATGTGGACGGTGTCATGGACAAGGATCGGACAAAGGTGTACCGGAGGCTGAACGTAAACGAGGCTTCGGATCTCCGGAAATCCGGGGCAATCGGGGAGGGGATGATCCCCAAGGTCCTGTCGGTGATAAAAGCCGTTGAGAATGGGGTGATCTATTCCCATATCATCAACGGGAACATCGAGCACAACCTGATCCTCGAACTCTTCACCCGTGACGGAGTCGGGACGATGATCTCGAAAAAATAAGATCGCTTTTTTTCAAGCATGGATTAATGAAACCAAACGTGCAATATAATCCGGAACAACCCTATGGATAAGACAATGCAGAATGCCGGGCTCGCACTGGCGGGAATCCTGATCCTCTTTGCGGTGGCCCTCGCCGCCCCGGGTCTCGGCACCGCGTTCTTTGGCCCGTCACCTGCCGCATCGCAGGCCCCCCTCACCGTCTATTTCTTCTATGGTGAAGAGTGCCCCCACTGCCACGATGTGATGCCCCTTGTCCTGTCGCTTAAGGAAAAATATCCTGATGTAAACTTCCGGATCCTCGAGATCTGGCATAACCAGGAAAACACGCAGCTCTTTTTCAAAGTGAGCAGGGAGGTCGGGTCCACTGAGACCAGCGTCCCGCAGGCCATTGTCGGGGACGTGGTGCTTGTCGGAGGTCGGGACATTCCCGCTCAGCTCGAGCAGGTAATCCTCGACCAAAAAAAAAAGTAACCCGTGAGAGTACCCCCCAATCGGTCCTCGCCTCC
>DUHF01000243.1 GCA_013331015.1 Methanoregula sp. | reverse complement strand
CCGTTCAGGGCATCCGACCTGCCTTTTTCCCTGTCGATCAATGCTGCCTTGTTAAGGAGACTGTCGATCCCCTCCCGGTCAAAATCCTTGATGGAAATGATGTGTTGCGTCCTCATCCCTCCCGGCTTCGTTGTACGAGTATATTTCCTTCCTGCCGTAATTACCTATCTTTTGTCCGACCCCGGGGCTATGGAATGGGACGGATACGTTTTTTGTCTCTTCCCTGTTCTGACAGGAATGATATTATTGGATCATTACGCATTTTTTAAGAGCACTCTCTGGTAAAAAAAAGAGGAACCCTTTGTGGAACATATACCAATAGCGCGGCCGGCAATCGGCCAGGACGAGATATCGGCCGTGACGGCAGTCCTTGAATCCGGCATGCTTGCGGCCGGTGAACGGGTTTGCGAATTCGAACAGGCATTTGCCGATTACTGCGGCAGCTCCTATGCAGTTGCGATCAACAACGGGACAGCCGCTCTTCACGCAGCCCTTCTTGCAGCGGAGGTGGGGCCGGGGGACGAGGTTATTGTCCCATCGTTCTCGTTCATCGCCACCGCCTCATCAGTCTCCATGTGCGGGGCAAAACCCGTCTTTGCCGATGTGGATGAGAACACGTTCACCATCAGCCCGGAGCAGGTTACTGAGCGGATTACCCCAAAAACCAAAGCAGTTCTCGGCGTTCACCTGTTCGGCCAGCCGTTCGATGTCCGTGCAGTCCAGGAGATCTGTGAGAGCCGCAACCTGATCCTCATCGAGGATGCGGCACAGGCACACGGGGCGGTCTGCAATGGAGAAAGGACGGGGAGTTTTGGCCGGATGGGATGTTTCTCGTTTTATGCAACCAAGAACATGACAACCGGTGAAGGGGGCATGATTACTACCCGTGACAAGCAGTCAGCCGAGCGCCTGCGGCTCATCATCAGCCACGGCCAGTCCGAGAAGTACCACCACACCCGTCTTGGTTACAACTACCGCATGACCGACATGGCTGCAGCTCTTGGCCTTGTGCAACTCAAAAAACTGGATAAGTTCAACATGCGCCGCCGGAAAAATGCGGAATATTATCAAACGCATCTCTCGGCCAAAGGTCTGTTGACCCCGACAACTGCACCCGGCATGCAGCATGTCTACCACCAGTACGTTATCCGGCTCACTGATGAGTTTTCCTTAAACCGCCAGGGATTCATGAAGTACCTGTCCTCAAAGGGGATCGGATCTGCCGTGCATTACCCCACACCCATCCATCGCCAGCCCCTGTATTTCCAGGAGTATGACCCGGATCCCTGCCCGGTCTCAACCAGGCTTGCTTCATCCGTGCTCAGCCTCCCGGTACACCCGCTGCTCGACCAGAAGGAAGTTGCCTATATCTGCGATACGATCAATACGGTGAGCTAGATGGATGTCGGTGTTATTGGTGTCGGGACGATGGGGAAGAACCATGTCCGGGTCTATTCCGAACTGAAAAGTGTGGATACGGTGCATGTCTTTGATGTCAACACCGCGGGGGCACGGGCAATCGGGGAACAGCACGGCGCGGTTGTCCATTCAGCCATAGCTGGACTCCTTGACGCTGTGGATGCGGTCAGCGTGTGCGTGCCCACCCCCCTCCACACGAGCGTTGTCCGCGAGGTATTCCGGCAGAAGAGATCGGTTCTTATCGAAAAACCCCTTGCAGCAACGGCAGCAGAGGCAACAGAACTGATGCGGTCTGCACCACCGGGTATTGTCATCGGTGTTGGGCATATCGAGCGGTTCAACCCCATTGTCGGGGAGATCAAAAAGATCATCCGGAATCCCCTGTATGTCGAGATGAAGCGGCACAACCCCGCATCGGCCCGGGTGACCGGAAGCACGGTGGTGGAAGACCTGATGATCCATGATATCGATATCCTCCTCACCCTCTTCTGCGAGCCCGCGGAACTCCACAGTGCCGGCACTGCTGACGTTTGCAGCGTGCTTATGAAATGCGAAAACCTCCCGGTAAGCCTGTCCGCAAGCCGCAAGTCCTCAAAGAAGATCCGGATGATCTATATCGAGGAGGAGGACTTCACCATTGAAGGCGATTTCATGGCGCAGGAAGTGACCATCTACCGGAAACCCGGGCAGTACCAGTTTGAGGCAGAACGGTACGTGCAGGAGAATATCATCGAGAAGGTGATGGTGAACAGGCTCGAGCCCTTGAAGCGCGAACTGGGTACGTTCATCGACTGCGTATCCGAAAACAGCCCATTCCCCATCACCCCCGATCAGGCGATAAGTAACCTGAAGGTGTGCGAGCGCATACTCGCTGACCTGAACTAATTTTTTTACTGAGGCAGACCATGCTTGAAGATATCATAAGGAAAAGAGGCCCGATTAAGAAGATCGGGGTTATCGGGATGGGGTATGTCGGGATACCGGCAGCAGCCCTGTTTGCGAGTTCGCCGCAGTTCGATACCGTTTACGGGTTCCAGCGCGATTCCCCGTCATCGGGATACAAGATCGCGATGCTGAACCGGGGTGAGAGCCCGCTCAAGGGGGAGGAACCAGGCCTTGAGGAACTCTTACAAAAAGTCGTATCCGCCAAAAAATTCCAGTGCACTTCTGATTTTTCAAAGATTGCAGATCTGGATGCCGTGGCGCTCTCTATCCAGACGCCGTTTTTGAACAAGGAGGATCTCCTCCCCGACTTCTCGGCGCTCCGGGAGGGTCTCTGCCATGTTGGCCAAAACGTAAAACCGGGGATGCTCGTAGTCCTTGAATCCACCGTCACTCCGGGGAGCACGGCAGGGTTTGCCCGGGAGATCCTGGAACAGGAGTCCGGGTTGACCGCCGGCACCGACTTTGCCCTCGCCCATGCCCCTGAGCGGGTGATGGTGGGCCGGCTGATCCGGAATATCCAGGAGCACGACCGGTGTGTCGGGGGTATCGATGCGGTGAGCACACAGCGTGCAACAGAACTTTATTCACCGGTGCTGACGCTCGGGAAGGTCATCCCGATGACCGCAACCGCCGCAGAAGTGACCAAGACCGCGGAGAACACCTTCCGCGACCTCCAGATTGCGGCCATCAACGAGCTCGCGCTGTACTGCGAGGCGATGGGGATCAATGTCTATGATGTGCGGACCGGCATCGACAGTCTCAAAGGCGAAGGGATCACCCGCGCCATGCTCTGGCCCGGTGCCGGGGTTGGCGGGCACTGCCTGACCAAGGACACCTACCATCTCGAGCGGGGTGTTCAGGTGCTGGGTAAAGACCTGCTCGATTACCCGGAGGGGGAACCGTCGCTCTATGTCCTTGCCCGGCGGATCAACGACTTCATGCCCACCCACATGTTCCGGCTCACCAGGGACGCGCTGGAGCGGGCAGGAACCCCGCTGAAAGGCGCAAAGGTGGCCCTGCTCGGCTGGGCGTTTTTGGCAAACTCTGACGATACGCGGAACACCCCGGCCGAACCGTTCCGGGATCTCCTGCTCCGGGAGGGTGCCACGGTCACGGTCCACGATCCCTATGTACCTGAATATCCCGGTGTTCCGATTGTTCCGGTAGTTGCAGAAGCGATCAGGGGCGCAGATGCAATTGTGATCTTCGCCGGGCATTCCCAGTACAGGATCTTAAATCCGAAAGTACTGAAACAGATGTCCGCAAAGAAGCACCCGGTCATCGTCGATGGGCGGAACATGGTGGATCCCGATGCTTACATCCGTGAAGGGTTTGTTTACAAGGGTATCGGGCGAGGGGATAAGAACAACCACCCGTTACAGGACTAAACCTTTTTTTGGCGTTCCGACATTTCGTGGGGGTAACATACGATACCAAAACAATGTGAGGGATCCCCATATCAGGGCCTCAGAGAAGCCCTGAGGCGGGGAGGCATCGCAACAGAATCAGACCGGCTTTTTTATTAAATGGTGTTTCCGGAAATTCATTTTTTGCTCTGTAGAAACACGCATGAACGTGTGTTCACACCCGAACGATGAAAATCAGGAGGATTGGACAAAGGGATGGTCCCCTGCGTCAGGGCCCCTCACGGGGCACGGCAGGGTAGATTACCGTATCAGGAATGCTGCTCATTGAGGCCGCCGCGGGGCGCCCATCGGGGCGGCGGCCGTTCATCGCAAACGGGGGTTTGGGGGCAGTTTGCCCCCATCATCTTTTTTCTGATTTTCATGGGAAAACCGGCGATGGGTAATATTAGATTGTGATGGGGCCACGGGCGCTCGGGGTCTGTCGACCCTCGCCCCGTGGAGCAAGCCGTTCGTGGGTGCCTGAAGATGCATGATTGAAACCGGGGGTCAAGGGGGCTTGCCCCCGCATGGTGCCTCCCCCACTCTTGGGAGAGAAGGGGTCACCCTCACAATTCCACATGAAGACACTCTCGGAATGATTTCTACAGAGCATCATTTTTCAATTGCAAATCGATCTCCGGATAAAAAATTTCAATCGACCCTCAGATCGCGGTTAAAATTTTTCAATCGCGATCCGATTGATCGGTTGGGTACTCCACGCCGGAGCATGAGAGAAATAGTAGGTTGTACACCCGAATTGTAGGATAATTATCCTACTGTAGCCTCGCTTATTAACAACGCATAATCGCGATCAAAATTTTTTGAGCAGGGTTCGTACGAAAAAATGTCAGTACCCTGGCCCGGATTGCAGATCATCCAGAACCAGCTTTACCGTTGAACTGGCTGCAGGATCTGCGTAAAACCGGAATGCAGTTTCCCCGGAATCGGTTACCCGGTATGCTTTCTCCCTGCGGTTCTGCTCATCCTGCTTCTCTTCGATGAACCCGGCGTTCCGAAGCGTGGTCATGAATGACGAGAAGGTTGCCTGCGACAGGTTCTCTGCAGGCTTTCGCCCCCCGCGGTACTGTATCACGGGATCATCCGGTTTCGGTTTCCTGGTCCGTGAACGGGAATAAAATGGCCAGATCTGGCTGTAGAGGTACGAACGGGTCAGCCACGGCCGGGTAACAATCCCTTTGGCGGTCTTGTTCTTCCGCAGGAGCACGGCAAGGATAGCCGGGTAGTTGGGATTTCCCGTCAGGTTCCGGATTGACCGGTCCGGCAGGGGAACGGGCCGGGGCACTTTGCCTTCAAACGCCGACCAAACCTCCCCGCCAAGCCAGGGGACAAAGGAAAAGAGCGCCGTGCAGAGTGCAGCAGAACCGCCCGAGAGATCGAGGGTGAAGCGTGCGCCGGGATTCTCGCGGTGGATCTTCGTGAGGATGGTACGGACCGATGGATAAACCGGGGGATAGACGATCCCGCTGGTAAACGGGATGGATAGCGATCCGGATAGCTCTTTTACTGCTGCTACCGCATCACGGATTGCGGCCCGCTGCCGCTGGGTTTCAGGATTGGGTGAGAATTCGGTAGTTGCACTGTCGGCCAGGACGTACGTGCGGGTGATGGTCGGCAGCGTGCGGAAGATCCCGGGATAGGCGGTGTGGATGTGCTCGCCTGCGCTGATGATGTGGACGTGTTTGTTCCGATCCATTGATCAGTTTCGGGTATGGGGGGTTAGATGGTTTTTGGTTGAATTAAAAACGATGATAAAATAGTTTTTAATTGTGATTACTGCCGCCGCCCCGAAGGGCGCCCCGCGGCGGCCTCAATGACGGTTGATTTTTGGACTTCCGGTAATGAGTAGCGCAAAACCCGACGAGGCGTTTTGCGCGTAAGGCTATCGCAATTTAATTTTAGATACAACATTTTTTCTACTAATCACTACAGCAATGAATGTAGGTGTTTTTTGTCTGAAGTAGAAGAAATGCCCATTGAGGAAGTCGTAAATCGAATCGTCAAACTCAATGATGGTTTAAGATATTTCTGGACAAATGCGGGTGGATGGGCTCCTATTGAAGCTGCACAATTATTAAGTAAATCTCGTCTTGATTGGCAAGTTTCCCTTTCACGAAGTCTAAAAATCTGGCTGGAAGTGCCTTCCGCTGATGAAAATGATGGGCGATTGATTCTAGCATGGGCTAATTTGGGAAGTCTTGCAGAAGGGACCATGAAATTATTTCTGTCAGTCCACTTTGTCGATTATCAGAATGATATCGAGCCTATTAAGGAAAAGAATGGTAATTTGATAGATCCTGATGTCCTACATCTCGGAAGAATGCGGCATTTTTTTAAAAAGCGAATTTGGTCTAACCGGGATTTTGATTGGGATGCTTGGATACAGAAAATTCAGCAGCGACGTAATGCAATCCATGCCTACAAAGATAAGGATATTGGGACTTTCGATGAATTCTTCGTTGATGTAAGGCAGTACCTGATATTTTTACAAGAGATGAATTCTGGACTCCCCTATCCAGATAGTGGTTATAGACCCAGAGAAGAATTAAAAATTAGAACAAAATGCGCATACATAAGCAGAACGCACCCTGATTTTTAAAAAAAAGGTTCTCTCACTTCCTCGCAATCGTCACATACCCCGAGTGACTGACCGAGGTAGAAGGCCTTGTCCCCCGCTTGGAGCGGGTCATCTCACGCTCGATGAGCTCGTGGGTGTGCACCTCGCGGAAGAGCGGGGTGGCGGCATCGACGACGATTGCCATCTGTTCCAGAAACGGGGTGTATACCGCAAGATACCCGCCGGACCTGAGCAGGGAGAATGCATGGGTCACCTGCTCCGGCTGGATCTGGAGGTCGAGGTGGACCACATCGTAGGACCCTTCGGCATCAAGAAAGTCTTTTGCCACTGCTTCCACGTTCGTGAGTTTCGACTCAGCGATGTTCTTCATGGCAAGCGTGGAGAACTCCGGGCGGATCTCGTAGGTCTTCACGCTCCGGGCCACGCCGCCAAAGTAGATTGCGGCAATCCCGCTGCCGGTACCGGCATCGAGCACATCGTCGTTGTGGTTCATACCCGTGTACGCGATGACAAGCCCGATGTCTTTTGGCAGCATCGGCGCACCTGAACGTTTGCCATAGGCAAAAAAGTCCGTGGGACGAGGGATACGGATCGTAAACTCCGCACCGCTGTGGGTGGTGATGACATCCCCGCCGGATTTCCCGACCATGGACTCCAAATCGATCTGGCCCTTGTCGGTGCCAAGCTTCCCCGGCCCTGCCTTAACCCAGAATTCCCGGCCTTCCCCGGCGAGAAGGACCCGGTCGCCAGCCTCGATCATCCCTGGGCCAGCTTCATGATGGCTTCGGCAATATCGCCTTTGGTTGCCACAAGCGCTTCCCGGGCTTTCTCTTCAGAGACATTTGCCTGCGCCGCAACCATGGTGACATCCTCTGCCGGGATATCCGCCGCCGCCTCCTCGAAGCGCGGGGTGCCGGAGATCTGGTACGTTGTCTGTCCCTGCATGGTCATTGCCGAGACTTCAGTACCGGCATCGAAGATCCAGTTACCCTTGGGCGTCTTGATCACAATACTCTGCACGTCTTCAATCTGCTCGACATTCATGCCGAGTTTCTTCATCATCGCCTTCATCTGGCGCGGATTGATATTTCCCGGAAGCATCTCTCTCACTACCCTGCCGTACTCTTACCGCTACTCCGTAATTAAATGCAAGCATTTCCGGCCCTGATACAACTGCTGCGCCACAGGCAAGCAGCCGGTCGTTTTCAGCGACCACCAGCACATCGTCGCCCGCGCGGATTTCGGGGTCCGCATCAACCACATGCTTTGCAAACGCATTCTTGCCCTTTGCCACGAACTCTGCCACGTCTTCCCGGATGACGACCCGGAATGCCGGAGCGGGGAGTGCTGCCTGCACCCGCTTTGCCCCTTCGATACCGAGGGTCAACCGTCCGTCCGATGCCCGGATGGTGGCGAGCCGCAGGCCGTTAAACCCGATCTGCCGTATCCGTCCGGTGGTTGAGAGGATGAACTCGCACCCCTCGGGGAAGAGCCCGGTCCCCACACCGCTTTCGAACTGGAAATCAGCGATTACCTGAACCCGCCGTAGCGAACTGTTCTCCGAGTATCCTGTTGACACGATTAACAAACTCCTGCTCTGCTGTTTTCGGGATGTACGCGCCTGCTGCGATCTTGTGGCCCCCGCCGCCGCCCCCGTACTCGGTGGATGCCTCGTTCAATGCCTGCTGGAGATCGATACCCTGCGCTACCACCCGCTCATTCGTCCGCATCGAGCACTTGGTGAGGTTTTTGTCCTCCGGCACCTCGCACATGATCAGGATGGGTTTGGCCGGGTTCAGCTTCGAGAGGGCCATGCCGGCCCCGATCCCGACAATGGTGTC
>DUHF01000056.1 GCA_013331015.1 Methanoregula sp. | reverse complement strand
GCCACGATGGCCGGCTCAAATCCGGCTGATATGGTCGGGAAGAAATGTTACGACCACTTCAAGACCGGCGAATGCCGCACGCCCAAATGTGCCTCGGGCCAGTGCATGATGTCCGGCAGGATGGCATCCTCCGAGACCCAGGCGCTCCCCAAGGGCAAACAGTATGATATTGCCTACTCAGGCGTACCCATCCTTGATGCTAACGGAAACGCCATCGGCGCCATGGAGTTCTTCACGGACTTAACCGACATCCGCGAGGCGGCACGGCAGGCACAGAAAAAGATCGACGATGCGCTCAGGTTCATCAACGGCGAGATGGGCAAGATCCAGGGCGGAACCGAACAGGCCAATGCCACTGTTGAGGAGGTCTCGGCGGGCGCAGGCCAGGTTGCCAAGAACGCAACCGCGGTCAGCGTGAATGTCGAGAAGTCGCTTGAAGCCGTCAACCAGGTCCAGAGCGCCATGGAAGACCTCTCGCGCACCATCCAGGACGTTGCTACCCGTGCAGAGGCCACTGCCAAGATCGTCCACGATACCTCGGATTTCAGCCGCGAAGGCATGGATCTCGCCCGGAAGACCGAGCAGGGTATGCAGGGCATCACCAAATCCTCAAATGACGTGAACCACATCATCGGCGATATCAAAGGACAGATGGACAAGATCTCCGAGATCGTGGACCTCATCACCGACCTTGCAAACCAGACCAACCTGCTGGCGCTCAACGCTGCGATTGAAGCAGCCCGTGCCGGCGATGCAGGACGCGGGTTTGCCGTGGTTGCCTCCGAAGTGAAATCGCTTGCCGTTGAGTCGCGTGCATCGGCCGAACGGATCTCGGACATGATCGAGAACCTCCAGATCCAGACCAACAATGCCGTAGAAGCGGTCACCGCATCCAATACCGGTGTGAAAGAAGGAAGTGCGGCTCTTGAGAACACGATTGCAAGTTTCACACGGATCGCCGACTCCATTGACCAGATCTCCCGTAATATCGGCGATGTTGCTTCTGCCACTGAAGAGCAGGCAGCATCCGTAGAAGAGATCACCGCAAGCGTGAACGAAGTGAACGGGCTCATGCAGAACACCGCAAGGGAATCCACTGATGCTGCTGCTGCAAGCGAAGAGTCCTCAGCTGCCATCGAGCAGATCAGCAAGGTTATCGGCAACGTCACCGAGGTTGTCGAGAGCGTCAAAAAAGAGATCAACAACTTCAAGTAACACAGAAGGACTGACACGCATGACAACCGAGATAAAAGAGGTGAAGAATACCCCGGCATCTTCCCCGGGGGGCCCCCCCCATTCCCAAAGCGGGTCCGGGGTAAAATCTTCCCAAAAGACTTTCCAGGTGCTCGAGTTCCTCCTGGGAAAAGAGCATTTTGCCATCGACCTGTTCGATGTCCGCGAGGTGGTGGAGTATACGCCCATCACCCAGTTGCCCAACACCGCATCCTACATGAAAGGCATCATCGATCTCCGGGGGGAGATCACCACCATCATCGATCTTAAAGACCGCCTGCACATCCCCGCAGACAAAAGCCAGAAAGACGAGGACGGCCGTTTCATTGTTCTCGACGAGAAACTGACCGGGGTAAAGACCGGTATCCTTGTTGACGATGTCCTTGCGGTCTCCACCTTTGAGGAAGGTGACGTTGATGCCGCCTCTACCGCAGGTGCCGGTGACGACGAGGCTATCCTTGGCATCATCAAGAAGAAGATCAAAGACCGGGAGAATGAAGTGAGCGAACTGGTCATCTGGATCGATGTCCGGCAGATCCTCAGTATCATGGAGAAGAAAGGATAACAAACCGGCTTTGGCAGGGGCTGGGGGATATCTCCCCAATCCCCCTGAACTATCACTCATATCCCGCAAAAATTATTAAAAAAAGACTCCACTACACATCCAAAAAAATCACCAGGTTTGATAGAATGCAACAAATCGACAACATCCCTCTTGGAAAAAAGATCCTCGGATCCTATCTCATCTTAGCAGCGATCTTTGCAATCGTAACGTTCATGGGCTATACCTGCATGACCACTACAGGAACCTCGGGTTCTGGTCTTGTACCATTCCTCATCCTCGGCGGGGTGGGAATACTCGGGTCAATTGTCATGGGATTCGTCTTAACCGAAAGTATTGCCCGTCCGGTCCGGCTCATCTCCGCCAACATCCGCGAGATTCACCTCGGGCATCTTAGCGAGCGGATCAATCTTAACCGGACTGACGAGATCGGCCAGATGGCCGGGGAGATGGACAAATTCTCTAACGATCTCCAGAAATATGTCATCGGCACCATGAAGATGATCGCTGAAGGGGATTTGAGCCGCGATCTCAAGGCCCGCGATCCCAAAGACGAGATCGTCCCGGCGCTCATCAAAATGACCGACACGTTACGGGCACTCATCGCAGAATCCAACAAGCTCTCCATTGCCGCAGTTGAAGGTAAACTCTCCGTTCGCGGCGATGCTGACAAGTTCAAAGGCGGATACTGGGAGATCATTGCCGGCATCAACAAGACCTTCGAGAACGTAGTCATCCCCTTAAACGAGGGCATGCGGATATCGGGAGAGTATGCAGCCGGTAACTTTACGGCACGCTTTGATGAGAAGATCAAGATGCGGGGAGATTTCAAAACGTTCCGTGACTCGCTCAACCGGGTCGGGACCGATATCTCCGCATCGATGCTCTCCATCAACCAGCAGGTTACCAACCTTGCCGCAAACACCGAGGAGGCAAATGCCAGCATCCAGGAGGTCTCTGCCGGTTCCAACCAGTGCGCGATCAATGCATCGTCGGTCAGCGAGAATGCCGAGAAGACCACCAAGGGAATGCACCAGGTACAGCAGGCAATGGACGATCTCTCCCGGGCAATCCAGGAGGTTGCACTGAAATCAGAATCCGTTGCCCAGCTGGTAACCGACACCACGTCCTACAGCAAAAACGGTATGGACCTTGCCAAGAAGACTGAAGTCGGCATGCAGGGAATCACCCGGTCCTCAAATGAGGTCAACCAGATCATCGGAGAGATCAAGGGACAGATGGACAAGATCTCCGAGATCGTGGACCTCATCACCGATCTTGCCAACCAGACCAACCTGCTTGCACTCAACGCGGCCATTGAAGCCGCCCGTGCCGGGGAAGCCGGGCGGGGATTTGCCGTAGTTGCAACCGAGGTCAAGTCGCTTGCTGTTGAGTCACGGGCATCGGCAGAGAGGATCTCCGGGATGATCGAGAACCTGCAGACCCAGACCAACAATGCCGTTGACGCGGTCGCCGCCTCAAACAAGGGTGTCCGCGAAGGCAGTCTTGCCCTCCAGGATACCATCTCAAGTTTTGGCAATATTGTCGGGTCGATTGACAAGATCAGCCAGAACGTGACCGAGGTTGCAGCAGCTGCAGAAGAGCAGGCTGCATCCATCGAGGAAGTGGCAGCCAGTCTCAGCGAAGTCATGAACCTTGTCGAGAACAGCTCGCGCGAGGCGCAGGACTCGGCAGCTGCAACCGAGGAGTCGAGTGCAGCAGTCGACCAGATCACCCGCGTCATCGGGAACATCAACGAGATTGCAGAGAAAGTATCCCAGGAAGTTGCAAAGTTCCGGTGCTGACCGGCATTAACACCTCCCTTTCCAGGAGGGATGTATCACCTTTTTTTATCTTGTAACCGAATCATTTCTTTATGTCTGCACGGTACCGCACTCCCTGCTTTTATGGTGTACTGATCATCCTTCTCCTGCTTGGCGCAGGCTGCACCTCAACGGCAATCGGGGATGTAACGTACACAAACGGTACACTCCTTGTTCCTGTCACCTGCAGCGGAGAGCCCACCGATGCGTTTGTGCAGGTCACCGTGTACGAGATCCGCGATCTCCACCAGCAGGAGATAACCTTCAGGCAGGTACCGGTCACGCTCAGGCAGGGAGCAAACGAAGTTTTAGTCCCCCTTTCCCTTCCTTTGGGCACCTACAAACTCTATGTCTATATCCTGACTCCCGGCGATCGCCAGACGGCAACGATCCGGGACATCGTGGTGTGAGTACTTATGGAACCTTACCTGACGACCCTGATTCCGGCTGCGCGGGGCATAGTCCCGGCCGACCTGGTATTGAAGAACGCGACCATCTTCAACCCGTTCACCTGCTCGTGGATCACCGGCAACCTGGCGATAAAAGACGGTATTGTTCTTGGTACCGGTAACTATTCCGGATCGATTGAAGAGGACATCTGCGGAAAATATCTGGTGCCCGGTCTCATCGATTCCCATCTGCATATCGAGAGTTCGCTCCTCACGCCAAAAGAGTATGCACGGCTCGTTGCCAGGCACGGTACAACCACCGTGATTGCCGACCCGCACGAGATCGCCAATGTTGCCGGCACAGCCGGAATGGAGTTCATGCTCGCGGAGCGGAAAGGTGCGGCAATCGATATCTTGTACATGCTCCCGTCCTGCGTCCCGGCAACCCCGGCAGATGTTGGCGGGGCAACACTGGACGCAGATGAGCTAGCCGGTTTTTCCGGCCGCGATGGCATCCTTGGTCTTGGGGAGATGATGAATTTCCCCGGGGTCCTTTCCGGGGATCCGGGGGTTATGAAAAAGATCGCGCTCTGCCCGGTCCGGGACGGGCATGCACCATTCCTCACCGGAAATGACCTCAACGCGTACATCCTTGCCGGGCTCCAGAGCGATCACGAGTGCACGAACCTTGCCGAAGCCGAAGAGAAGCTCAAAAAAGGGATGTATATTTACCTCCGCGAGGGCTCGACCGAGAAGAATATCGAGGCACTTGCACCGCTGGTGACCCCGCTGACGGTGTCGCGCTGCTGCTTTGCCACAGACGACTGCCACGCCGACCTGCTGATGAACGACGGCCACATCGACCGCTGCATCCGCCGCGCCGTTGCCTGTGGCATCCCCCCCGTACTTGCCCTCCGCATGGCAACCCTCTCTGCAGCGGACCGGTTCGGGCTCACGGACCGGGGCGCACTCGTGCCCGGCCGGCGGGCAGACTTCTGCATCGTCTCGGACCCGGTACGGTTTGCGGTTGAACGGGTCTATGTGGCCGGAAAGGAGATCGCCCCGAGAAGCCCGGCCCGTCCGGCTACCCTTCCGGTCTCGTTCCGGTGCCTGGTTCCCTCCGCAGGCGACCTCCGCATTGACGGCACCGGCACTGCCCGCGTCATCGGCCTTGTCCCGCACCAGATCGTGACCGAAGCGCTCCAAAAAGAGTGGACCGGCTCTTCCCGGCCGGATGAAGACATCCTCAAGGTGGTTGTCTGCAACCGGTACGGCCGCGGCACCCGGGGCGTGGGACTGGTCCACGGTTTTGGTTTTGGAAACGGGGCGATCGCATCCAGCATCGCCCACGACGCCCACAACCTTGTCGCAACCGGTACCGATGACGAGTCCATCCTCCGGGCAGTTGGGGAAGTGATCCGGATGCAGGGGGGGATGGCAGCAGTCTGTGGAACGGAACAAAAAAGCCTGCCCCTTGACTGCGGCGGGCTGATGTCATCCCTGCCGTACGAGGAGGTGGTCGGCCGGCTGCTTGACCTGCAGGCCATAACCCGGAAGATCGGCGGTATCGATGACCCGTTCATGTACCTCTCGTTCCTCTCGCTGACCGTCATCCCCGCCCTGCGGATCACGGACCGGGGCGTCTTTGACTGCGCGGAATTCCGGGACGTACCGCTGTTCATCCAACCCTGAATACGGTCACGGGAACGCGAGGATCAGGACCGCTCCTGCCACCATAAGCCCGGCGCCTGCCAGCCGGCGGCAGATATCGTTCTCGCGGAAGATGAGGGTCCCGTAGAGAACCACCAGGATGATGCTCATCCGTTTGATCGCGATCACGTAGGGCACGATCGCGAGAAGGTAGGCCGTGTTGATGGCCACCGCTTCAATCGTGATGAGGATGCCGGTCAGGATTCCTGCCACTGCGAGATACTTCCCTGATGACAGAGCAGGTGCGCTGACAGGAGCCAGGGGGCGGGGGGGCAGGAATGCCGGGGGAAGGTGTCCGCGTTGCCCGAGCGTGGCAATGAGGCCAAACGAGGTTCCAAGCCCCAGAAAAACAATGCCCGAACCAAAGAACACGTCGGAGTTCAACACCACCATCTTGTCGAAGTTGATGGCAACGGAGTACAGGAAAGCAACCACCAGCATCGCCATGATACCGGGATTCCGGATCATGTCCCGGAACGGATCCAGGATCCGGGTATGCCCTTCTGCCGTGTTGAGGAGATTGGAGCCACAAACCACGATGACGATCCCAAGGATGCCGGTTACGGAGGGTATCTCCCCGAGCAGGAGGGCTGCGGTGCCGACAAGGAAGAGCGGGGTGAAGGAGAGCATGGGGATGGTAAGCGAGATGTCCGATGATACGAGCGCCCGGAAGGTGAGGGTTGTTGCAATGATATTGAGAACCGTTGTTATGGCAACCGCCAGAAGAAACTGAGGGCCGAGAGCCGGAATTCCGTGAATGATTGCGATTGCAAGCAGGAAGAATGACGTACAGAGAAACCCGGCTGATGCGAGAAGGTTGGGATCCAGCCGTTTGAGAAAGTTCCTGTTTGCAATAAAGTAGGCAGCATTGGTACACGCCGCGATACCGGCAAGGACAGCCCAGAACATGGCAGGAGATCTCTTTTACCCTATTTTGAGATCTCCTCCCATATCGGGATTGCGCTGGAAGGAGATACGGCAGGATGTTCAGGGAGTACGGATCCACTCGCTGGTCGTCATCACGTGGGAGAAACGCATCTGCTGGGTGACGAGAACTGCCCGGTGGAGATCGGCATCGCTGATGGACCCCGCAGCATTGGTAACCGTGAGCGTGCCGGTGGCATCCGAGAGGAAACTGACCGCATATCCCCGGTGGAAGGCCTGCCGTGCGGTGGTGTCGCAGCACATCTGGGTCATGTATCCCGAAATGGCGATGCGGGTTATCCCATTATCCTTCAGCCAGTCCGCAAGGGGAGTACCGGTGAAACTGCCGGGCAGGTTCTTGTCGATAATGATATCCGCATGCCGTTGCCGGATCTCGTCATGCAGCTCCCAGCCGGGGGTGCCTTTTTTAAAAGCCGGCGCATCGGGCGCAGGATTCGTATGCCGGATCACGGCAACCGGGATACCTGAAGTCCTCGCATGGTCCATGGCGGTGATGATATTTTCAAGACTCCCCTGCGGGTACGTCACCGGAAGGGCTCCGGTGAAGTACTCGTTCTGCACATCGATGACCAGTAATGCCTGTTTCATATCCTGCCCCCAAGGAAAAATGTCCGCCGGTCGATCTCCATTTTGAAGAACTCCACCGGTTTTCCCAAAACCTCTTCGGTACATTCACCCGTTGGATGGAACCTGCCCGCGGCATACAATGCCTGCGCCCGGAGATTGTTCTTCCGCACGATCAGCCATACGGATCGCATGGTCATATCGGCAAAGCAGTACTCAAGCGTGCGCCCGAGAACCACCCTTCCCGCACCATTGCCGATCCGGGTTGGGTGGAGTGCAATCCGTAACTCCGCGCTCCCCCGTCCGTTGCCGGAAAGGAGGGAGAAACCTGCAATTTCACCCTGATCCATTGCGACAAGAACGGTGGTGCGGGGTTTTTTCCGGTATTCGTCAATCCAGCCCCCGTCCCGCAGGCAATAGTCGAGATCGGCAAACTCTCCGGAGTATTCCGGCCAGGATTTGATAACGGGGATGTCAGAATCCCGGAGCAGGCGGAGAGTGATCATACGCAGAGGTACTTTTGGCTGCCCGGGCAAAAAAAGATGGAGCTTATGATTGAGGGATTACCTAAAAAAACCAAAAAATTATTCCGGCCCGATACCGTCAGTACCCTCAAGAGCATTTGGAATCGCACGAACGGTCCCGTATCCCTGCGAGACCGACTGCCCGATGCCGAGATAGTCCGGGATGCAGAGGTTGGTTTTGAATTTTCCCAAAAACACG
Source organism: Methanoregula sp. (assembly GCA_013331015.1). Classification (GTDB taxonomy): domain Archaea; phylum Halobacteriota; class Methanomicrobia; order Methanomicrobiales; family Methanospirillaceae; genus Methanoregula; species Methanoregula sp11803u. The sequence goes on along the minus strand of DUHF01000056.1, from coordinate 18,928 downwards.
ATCACGTTCTCGCGGTCGATCCGCTCGCGCAAAAACTTCACCTTCGCCATGCAGGTGATCGGTTCAGGCAGCGTATAGTCTAAGGACTTTGCAAGCGTGGTGAGATGGCGGATAAGCAGGTCCTGCATGAACGCGTCCCGCGCGGGTTTGCCGCTCAGGTCATAGAACTTTTTTGCATACTGCTGGTTTAAGGCCAGCCACGGGGTCAGGAACTCGTACTCGTGCATCCTGCCATCGATTCCGAACACCTCGTGCTGTATCTCCGGGTCGCGCGAGGTGATGGTGCACGGTATGTCGCCTGCCTCAAGCTGGGAATTTCCGCTCGTGACCTGCCAGAGAAAACCCGCTCCCTGGCAGATCCCGATCACCATCAGCTCGCCTTTCACCTGCTTGCACTGGAGCGCCGGGTACCGGTGGATACTGTGTTCAGCAGAACCTATAGGAAGCGCAGTTGCCGGAAATTTTGCCAGCTGGCGGGTGAGTGCCGATCGGAAATCGGGAAGAATGAACCGGAGCGGATTTTCCGGTTCCAGCGTGAGCGTAAAGATGGGGAGGATCATGGAGCTGCTCTCGTACAACAAGGGTCTTTTCCGGCAAATAAGTGCTCCGGAGAACGGGAGTTAGTGACGGATATTCACCGGATCCAAAAACTGTTGAAGGCACTGCCGTTTATTTTCCGGTTCGGGTCTCATTCTGCCACGGACCGGCAAAATAGTCTGATTAATAGACCGTGAAGCGTTTTATCGCCGTTGCCTTCCGGTCAGCATCCGATATCCCGACGAAGAACTCCCCCGTTGCCTGGATCTCGCCCATCGCCCTCCACGAGTTGGTGCCGCACGATCCTTCCTCAACCAGGGTGGTAAAAGATCCCCGGGGATCCAGCGAGGATGCCTTGTCGCTCTCAAGTACCGAGAAGATGGTGTACCGGAGTTCCTGCCCGACAGGGAGGTTGGTGGTCCCGGTGATCGTGAACGGGCGGGCAGCCTGCTGATCGCCAATAGGATCGATCCGGATCCAGGGGCCGGAGTCGGTAACATCTACCACCGGGCAGGGGGTGGGGGTCGGGGCCGGGGTTGGCAGGACCCGGATCAAAAACTCGCGCTCGGGCCCGCAGTCCGAGACGATGCGGTACCGGCCGGCTTCCCAGCCAGTCGAGATGAACCGGTACACCTGCGTTGATTCACCGTTCTGGAGATACGAGACATTGCCGGCTGCCGGGTAATCCGGCCCCATCTTTGTTGCCCACCGGCCGCTGCCGGTCTGGAAGATAACCCGGAAATCCGGAGGGGTACGGGTGCAGGAGAGTGGCAGGAGTCCGTTGTTGGTGACAACAAACTCCACCACCTCGCCAGCATTATACACGTCCGAGTCCATACGGATGAAATCCGCCCGGGCATCCGGCTGGGCAAGCGTGACCCGGTAGCTTGCCGGAACCTGCACATCCTCATTCGAACTTCGGGTGTCGTTTGCTTCATCAGCAGGGAAGCTGGTGCAGCCGGCGCCAAGGAGTGCAAGGGCAAGGATTATACAGACGATGAGGGTACGGGAGGGGGACATGGGACGTATATACGAGTATGCGTTCCGGGAAATAAGAATGTGCAGATCCATTCACCGCGCACAGAGGTGACGGTTCACAGCACCGGCGTCCCCGTCGCGAGCCAAAGCAGCAGGATGATGAGTGGCTGGTGGGCGAGATAGATGAGAAGCGAGTGACGGCCAAGGAACGTGAGCGGCACGACAAAAAAATCCGGCAGCGGGCATAGGGAGAACTGCCGGATCCCGCCCGCGTACAGGATCGATCCCAGGCCAAGACCAATGAGCACCATCCCCAGCCACGGGAAGAGGGGCGTGTAGTCAACGGAAGTAAAGCCGGGAGGCATGATGCCAAGCGGGAGCAGGAATGCCGGGCCGCTCATGCCGGTAATCACCGGGGCTGCCGCGATGCACCCGATGCCAATTACGAGGTTCCATCTTCCGAACCGGAAGAAGAGCGGCGAGAGCGCAACCGAGACGCCGATCAGGTGGAGGATGCCAAAAACCACGAAGCCCTGCTGCAGGTACACCCAGGTGGCGAACGTGACCAGGAGCCCGAGTGAGAAGATTCCCGCCCCCCGGAGGACGAACTTTTTTGCAAGCGGGAGACCGGCAAGGGTTGTGGCGGCACGGGCATGGCTCACCACGAGCGATACCCCCACAACGAGCAGGAAAAGCGATGCCGTGCAATAGGCAAAATAGCGCCAGAAGCCGGTCGTTGCGTCGACCGGATAGATCGCAAAGAAACTGAGGTCAAAGACCGTGTGGTACACGATCATCATGAGGATCGCGATGCCACGGGCGCAGTCGATCTCCCACAGGCGCGATCCGGAGCTCATACCCAAGGATGCTCCTCATGGCGTGATATGGATAACGGTACCTGTCCCGCGGGGCAGATGCGTATCCTTAAGAACCTGTCAGGAAATTTTCATAACGAAGAGCTATGACAAAGAGCAGCGACGAGCACATCATCGAGGCTATTGGCCGGTGCCGGATCGTGATCCGGGACGGGAAGGTGGCAGAAGTCGGAGAGGCGGTCATCAGGGACTGCCCGCTGGCAAAACGCTTTGCCTGCCCGGTTCCCGATATCACCAAAGAATCCGTAAAGGCAAACATCGAGCACCGGATCCGGGCATTTGGTATGTGCACCCCAAAGCGCGAAGTGCTGGACACCCGTGAATTTGTCGGCTTTGGCGCATCCGAGATCCTGAGCTTCGGCCTTTGCGCAGGAATGATCGATGCCGTGGTCCTTGCCTGCGATGGTGCCGGAACCGTCATGGTAACAAAACCCGCGCTCGTCCAGGGAATCGGCGGCCGGATGTCCGGGCTCGTCTCCACCTGCCCGTACCCGGAAGTGATTGGGCGTATTGAAGAGAACGGGGGGATCGTCCTGGATCCGGAGAACGCGACCATGGACCCGCTGGCCGGTGTTGCTCTTGCCGTGGAGCGGGGGTTCCATAAGATCGCCGTCACGGTTGCCCTGCCCGGGGATGCCGCTGCCATCAGGACCGTCCATCCCACCACGCTCATCTTCGGGGTTCACACGACCGGACTTTCCAATGAAGAGGCCGGGGTCCTTGTTGCTTCCTGCGACCTGGTGACCAGCTGCGCCTCAAAGACCCTGCGGGATGCCGTCAGCGGGAAGGCGCTTCTCCAGGCCGGCGTAGCGATCCCAATCTTTGCGACGACAAAGGCCGGCAAGGAACTGATCCTTGAGGACATCCGGCAGGGTGACGAGCCGGTCCTGGTCAAACCGACAAAACTTCCCTCCCTGTCAGGCCAGCAACCGGATCCGCTGGTCTGAACATTTTTTTCTCGCCAGACAAAGCCATTAAATATTGTGGATCGAACAGGATAGCATACACGATCCATTCCATACCCCGAGGATCCATGATCTCCGTCCTGTATATCGATGACGAACCCGATCTCCTCGAACTGGGAAAACTCTTCCTGGAACAGGAGGGCACCTTTGCCGTCACTACGGCTGAGTCCGGGCCGGAGGCGCTCGCCCTCATAAAAGAGACCGCTTTTGATGCCATCATTTCAGATTTCCAGATGCCGGAGATGGACGGAATCGCGCTTCTTTTGGAGATCCGGAAGAGATCCAACATCCCGTTCATCCTCTTCACCGGCAAAGGCCGGGAGGAAGTGGTCATCAATGCCATCAACAGCGGCGCGGACTTCTACCTCCAGAAAGGCGGGGACCCGCTCGCCCAGTTTGCCGAACTCAGGCACAAGATCCACCAGGCGGTATCCCGCAGGCATGCAGAAGATGCCCTGCACAAACGGCTCAGCGTTATCCGCCAGACCTCCATCATCTCCTCGCAGTTCATCCAGCTCGTTCCGGATCAGGTCGACAACGCAATAAACGAACTCCTCGCTACCATCGGCACGCAATTCGGTGCTGAGCGCTGCTCGGTGGCACATGTTACCAAAAAATCAGCTACAATCCACTGGTCCCATGAATGGGTAGACCAGAATGTCCCGTCCCAAAAAGAAGAGATGGGTGCTGTTGATCCTGCAGATTTTTCAAGGCTCGTGGAACGAATCAAATCGTGCGAAGCTGAGATCGTCCCGGACGTATCCGCCCTTACCCGGGCAACCGGCGATGACAGGAAAGTCAGGGATTTTTTGGAATCGCTTGGGATCAAATCATTCGTCTTAATCCCCCTCCTGGCCGGTCCTTTTGTTATCGGAGCACTGGGGATCTCTACGGTGACAAAGGCGGTCGCATGGCCACAAGAGGACATCGATATTCTGAAAATTTATGGCCAGATCATTGCCGGCGCCCTTGCCCGCCGGGCAGCCGACAAGGAGATCCACGAATCCGAAGCCCTGTACCGCACGGTCTTTGAATCGACCGGCACCGCGATGATGATCTTAGAGGAGGACAAAACGGTTGTCGTGGTCAACCGGGAGTTTGAACGCATCTCGGGATATACAAGGGAAGAAGTCTGCGGCAGGATGCCGTGGACACGGTTTGTGTCGCCCGAAGATGTCGAACGAATGCAGCAGTATCATGCCCTGCGCCGGGCCGATCCATCCACTGTGCCCAAGAACTATGAGTTTCGTTTCCAGGCACGCGACGGCTCTATGATCAGCACGTACATAACCGTCGAGATGATCCCCGGAACAAAGAAGAGTGTTGTCTCCCTCATCGACATCTCAAAGGAGCGGTTCGCGCTTGCAGAACTTGCTGATTCCGAAGAGAAATTCCGGGGCCTTGCCGAGTCTCTTGCCGAGGGCATCTACATGATCCAGGACGGCCGCTTCCTCTACGTGAACCCGGCCTTTGCAAAACTGTTTGGCTATCCGGTTGATGAGATCCTGGCCATCTCAGACTATACGGATCTTTTTGTGCCCGAAGACCGGGAAGATATCAGACGTGCGGTGACCGAACGACTGGCAGGTCTCAAAAAATCCGAGCGGTACACGAGGCGCGCAGTAAAGAGCGACGGCACGATCGTCCCAGTGGTCATTCATGGTTCCCGGACACGATACCAGGGAAAAGACGCAATCATCGGAACGGTCACCGGGCTTTGATCCGGATATCCGCAGCCGTTCTCCAGGCAATGGCCATGAATGCGGATATCCTGCCGGTATTGTCCATGCGATATTTTTAATTAATACCTGCAATAATCTGAAAATCAGGAGATGTCAGGAACTCTCCTGAGGTTACAGGTTATGGAAGCACCAACAGGGTTTGTTAATGAGTTTGTCGAATTTCTCAGGAAATACCAGGTGATTGGGCTTGCCGTTGCATTCATCATCGGTGCTGCGGCAACCAAGCTCGTGACGGCAACGGTCAATGACCTCATCATGCCGATCATCGCAGTCATTGTTCCCGGGGGCGACTGGCGGGCATCGGTGCTTGACATCGGCCCGGTGCAGTTCATGATCGGCGATTTTGTCGGAAATCTCATTGACTTTGCTATTGTCGCGCTCGTGATCTTCCTGATTGTGAAGTTCATCATGCAGGGCGATACCACCAAGAAGATCTGATCCTTTTTTTTAACAATGCCGGCAGGGGCTGGTTCCCCCGACCAATTTCTTTATGCTTCACTAAAGTGAATGTGAAGAGAAATACAAGAGCCTGCGGCCACGCTGTTGCCGGGCTCATTTCCCGAGATACCATGAAGCACCTGACACCCCTCTTCCTTCTCTGCACCCTCCTGCTCTGCGGGCTTGTTCCTGCAGGCATGTGTGAAGATCCGTCTGATTCCGAAAGTTCCGGTTTCATTTTCGTGACCAACCCGCCGGTTGCGGACTTCTACACCAGCAACCGGTACGGTACCGGGCCGTTCACGATCACGTTCTCGGATGCATCCCATGGGGCCGAACCGAGAACCTGGCACTGGGACTTCGGGGACGGGACAACCTCCATCCGCCAGAACCCCACGCATACGTTCAAAGCCGACGGCGACTACACGGTGAGCCTGACCGTGACCAACCAGTACGGCAGCAACACGAAAACGGTGCCGGCCTATATCAGCGTCGGCAGCCCGCCGGTTGCGGATTTCTCCGCAACCCCAAATGAGGGTACGGTCCCGTTTATGGTCCGGTTCACCGATGAATCGACCGGCCGGCCAAACGGGTGGAACTGGAACTTCGGGGACGGGACAAACTCCGCAGAACAGAACCCGGTCCATACCTACACGGAACCGGGCCGGTACTTTGTGACCCTGCGGGTGAGCAACCCGTTCGGGAGCGACGGGCTGACGAGATCCGATCTCATCAGCGCGACCGGCCCCGCAGCGGAGATCCCGGGCGTGACGGATACCCCCGGCACAAAGAAGGCAGAAGGTTTTGCCGGCCTCATCCTGCAGGCCCGGGGGACGATGGAGAAGAACCTGCCAACCGCCGGCTTCATCCCGCCGGAGTACATGGCCCTTGCAGCGGTGCTCACGAGCATTGCGATCCTGCTCCTCCAGGTGATTGTTGCAAACATCGCCTTCCTCGCCCAGGTTGCCTTCAAGTTTCTCCGGTTCTTTGCCGAACTTTTTGGCGAACATGTGGTCGGGATACTCGACGAGAAGGAGATTGCGGCACGAAGGCTTGCGGTCCGGAAGCTGGAGCCACAGTTCCTTGGGCTCTCCTCAACGGAGCTGCTGGTTATCGAGGGGGCAGTCATCATCGTTGCGCTGGCGTTCCTGCTCGCAGACCGGGCGGAGCTGACGCTTGAAATGGTCCTCATCTACCTTGCGGTCGGTGCAGTCTCGGTGGTGCTCCATGATTTCGCCCACCGGTTTTTTGCCTCACGGCACGGGCAGGATGCCGATACCCGGTTCTGGGGCCTTGGAACGCTCATCATGTTCGTCACTGCGTGGCTTTTTGGCAATGCGTTTGCCCAGCCGTACCGGAACCTGGTGAACCGGAACGATGATGATCTCCGCAAGGCAGGGATCGAGATGGTGGCCGGGCCGGTGGTGAGTATCATCCTCACGTTCGTCTTCCTCGCAATGGTCACGCTCGGCGGCACCTGGGCAATTGCCGGCGGGATCGGGTTTACCATCAATCTCATCATGGCGGTGTACAGCCTGATGCCCATCAAGACCATGGATGGCCTTGAGATCTGGCGCTGGAACCGGGGGCTGTACCTCGCGCTCTTTGTGCCGATGGTCGTGTTTTACTTCTACGTGTTTTCGATGGCGTGACCGGAGTGGGTAGGGGATTTTTGTTTTTTCTGTACGGAATCCGGAAATATGTTACGGGGATTGCCGGGTTTTGCCGGGAACCGTGACCGGGAAATTCGCCCTTGGCAATCTAAAACGTTTTCACACGAAAAAATTTCTGGAGATGTGTGAACGGTTTTGGGGCTGAAGCCCGACCCGCTCGTAGCACTCCCGTTGCGCTGATCACGAATCGCCTTTCTGTGCCCGGGTGAAAAGCGCCCGGTTTTTTTTATGGACCGGTAATTGAGGCCGCCGCGGGGCGCCCAAACGGGAGCGGCGGAAGGCATCATATTTTTAAAAATTTTTCGTGATTACGCAAATGATTTACAGAAAATTTTCCGGGAATTTAATGACGCTTGAGGGGCTAACGCTTCGCCCCGGCATCTTCCGGAACGGCAGGGCTGCCCGCACCATTGCAATATTTTTTCCCACCAGCGCAATGATCGCGCCGGCAAAAAAATTTCTTGCAGGGAAAAATCTCCGGGAATTTTTCTCCACCACTCGTTCCGGAAATTTTATTAAAGAAACATTTCCCGGAAAATTTTCCGGCCCGGCCATAAAAAATTATGGCGCAGGACCAGAACAATTAACGCTGTAAACACCCTTCCGGCACCCCCTTTTTCGCGATCTGGATCACCCCCAATCCGGACCCGATACGGGCTCCGATTCCCGGTAACCTCCAAACGGAGCCCTATACGCGCCCGGATTTGGATCCGCCAACCCCCTGTTTGATCGAAAACTCCTGGAGGATCTCCCCCAACAGGGGGTCCGGAGATCGTGGACCGGCGAGGGCAACCCCCTCTCTGGCGTGGCGGGGGTGTCCGCACGAATTCCCCGACGGGGGATGGCAGCGCTCCGACGAAAAGACCCGTCCGGAAAACAGAGATTCCTTTCGATCCGGACTACCCCATTACGTATTTTGGGACATTGGAGGCTGTAGCGTTGCAGTGCGTGGATATTTCGGGGCATGCAAAGGGCGACAAACCGACTATCCGGGGATGAAATAGTTGTTTTTCGGAAATGCAGGTGCTCTTTTTGAAAACGAGGTTGTCAGAACATCTTCCGGATCGGGCAATCGGGGGAAGAAATGACCCCGGATGGGAGTATCCCTCCGGTAACCCCCCCACCCCATGCCAAGGGGGTCAGCACCTACCCCCCATAGTACGGGGGGTGCAGGTGGCGGGCGGGATATTCCTGATGGAGAATCTGCAGGTTTATTTAATGCCGGATAGGAATATCATGAACCACACTCCTGCCAGAATGATTGCCACAAACAGTGATATCTTCTCATGCCGCGAAGCGAAGTATCCCCCCAGTCCCCCGATGACGCTGAGTGAAGCGATGTAGAGGATCCTTTGCACGAGCCACCCATCAATCACAGGGATCTCCCCCATAACAAACTGGGGGACTGTTGTTGCGAAAAGGTATGGTAAGACCCCGAGGAGGGTTGCTCCTTTTGAGTCTTGAGTCATCCATCCATACGCAATTGGGATTACAATGGTTGTAAATAGAGCGATAATCGAAAAAATGCCCCAGATGCCCGCTCCTGCTCCGGTACCATTGAGGTAAATCGCGGCATAGGGTATCCGCCAGAACAGGAAGATTAGTACGGTTAATACTAATGGCATAAAAAAAGAGGAAGATTGTAATTCTTTTTGGAAAACTGATGCCATGGATATATTACCAATATCCGATGTATGCAGCATAACCGTTACTATACGGAGAGGTCACAGAATTACCAAGATAGACATTATCCGGATAAACGTGCCACATGGTATCATCAGTGTCCTGGAAGAAAGTCGAGAAGCTATCTTCGGCTAATTCATATGCTATGGCATGATGGGGATCCTTTGAATCAACATGGGCACCGCCAACAATTTCCCCGGTGAATAATTGACAAAGACGGACATGATCTCCACCATTGTACCTGAATATATCCGAGGCAATCCCATGAGCATATTTCCAATTCCCTCCATCACTGATGTAATATCCTGCTTCCGCAACCATACCCGTCCACCACCCCTTCTCAGAGAATTCCGTTTTTATTGTTGAAAGACTGGCACCGCTCCAAATCATGTTTATCGGATCGCTGGTCTGCATGTATATGCCTTCTGAATACCAATAAAACCAGATTGGGTATCCTGATTTTGAGGGAAGAGGATGATCATTTGCGGCAGTAAATACCCGGTATTCCTCGTTCGTCCTGATCTTCACCTTTTCCTCAATAAAGTTTAGTTTTTTTGCTTCTTCCAGGGGCATTTTCATCTGGTTTTTCTGATTGAATGCCACAATTCCAAATCTTTTCGTTAATTCTCTACCCGTGAATGTCGTTTCAACAGTCAGAACACCATCAGAATATTGCTCTGTCACAGTTTTGGTCACTTTGATTGTGTGATCATCCTGCCATTTTTTCAGCTTTTCATCATAGCTGTCTTCCGCACTCACGCACGGTACAATCACCATCACTGCCACCAGCAATGCCAGCAGAGCGATACAGATTTTTTGTAGTTCCATTTTTTCTCACCAATGTATTTTTTTCGAACGCTTCGCTCGAAAGGCACGGGAAAATCTTCATAAGGAAAGAAGATAACATTCTCATGCCTACGGGCGGGCCGGGTTCATTTAGTCTGTAAACTTGGGTGAACCCGTCCTTTCACTTTTTGCGGAACAACCACCGGTTCTCCGCAATGATCGCTTTGAACATATCATATAAAAAGTACCATCATTCATATTTTATTCATAGCAATGATTAGAGATTTTGTAGAAATTATTTGCAGGAATCTATTTATGAATAATTGAGTATTTGTTCAATCCGGACTTTTTTACGGTGGAGAGTTATCACTGCGCGGAAAAATTGCTCGGATTTTCTCGTTCTTGTGGGTATAATCCGTTTTTCCATTTCGGGAACTGGATAATTATCCATACGATTTTTTGGGCGCCCCTTCCACATCTTCCCAGCCTACCCCCTCCGCAAAAGTGAGTGTCGCCCCCAGTCCCACAATCGCAATCCAAAAATTTCCCGTGCCGAATTTTTTGCTGCGAACCTCCCCTGGACCTCTCCGTCGGAGAATCGAACACGGGGGAGGGACGTTCCGGGCAGGGGATATTTGGGGGATATTTGGGGGGTTACCGTCAGGTACTTCCTGGGGCTGTATGATTTCGTAGCCGGATTGTTGTGGATTGCAAAACATTTTCCGGATCGCGATTGGAATTTTTCAAGCGCGATCACGATCGCGATTGAAAACTTAATCCGGATCGATCGAACCTTGATTTTTATTTTTCAACCGGATCGTGATTGAATTTTTTTACAGCAGACTTTGATTGAAAAAAATTTGGCAGGGTTTGATTGAAGATCACGAGCCGGGTTTGTTGTGCTGTCGAGAAGGAGCCGGGCAAGCTCTTGCAGGGGTACTTAACAAATTGCAACCACACCCTGATTGAAAAAAATTTCAGCAGGGTCTGGTGAAAAATTTTCAATCGTACCCTGATTGAAAAATTTTGAGCGCGATCGGGATCGCGATTGAAAAACTGATCCGGAACGATCGGACTTTGATTTTTATTTTTCAACCGGATCGTGATCGATTTTTTTCTGGCAGACTTTGATTGGAAAATTTTTGGCTCTACAGAAATCCTGACCACCCTTCTGGGTTCGATTGCGATGGAGCCACGGGTGCTCGCCGCCTCATCGGGGCTCGCCCCGTGGAGCATGGCCGTGGATGGGACCCCATGTGGAAATTTTTGGCAGTAATGGGGGACGGGGGAATGCTACGGCCAGATCAAGGTCATTAACCAGGGCAGGGGGATCAACGGATGGCTCAACAAATCCGTGGTTTATCAGGGTAAGGAATCCGCATGGGACTATGTGATCTTCCTCAAGGCGCGAGAGTTGGCACATTACATCGTGGGTAAACAGAAATCCCTAGATCTGATCAGTCCTGATTATGAGATCAACCGTCAGGATGCGGATGAGATCCGGAAAAAGCTATTGGGCATCCCTTATGTGGAATGGAAAGAGCGCGGGTTTTCAAAAGGGACGTTGCATCATCGAAAAAACTGGCGGGGGTATAAGCCGTTTTACCTTCAAAAGCAGGTGATGACCCGTCTTGATCAGTGGGATCAGGGTGCTGATCAAATCGGATCAACGGTTGATTTAGGGCGGGAAAGAGCAACGAAAAAGATTCTGGCAGTAAGCCATTGCAATTTATAATTTAAACGCTTTAATCATTAATGAGATTTAATGCCTGACGACTACAGTGAAAATTCTGATAAAATTGAAAAGATCTATCGCATCATTGAGTTTGAAATAGATAACGCAAATAATCAGATTACCCTCTCTAAAAAAGACAATATTAATTTTATTCTGTTGCTCTTTGCATTAATCGGTTTTTTTGTATTCATTCCCGCTGACACGTTTTTCTATCACTGGATTCCGAATGGGATTTGGATGACAATTGTTTTAATGGGATCTGTAGGTGCCTTTTCTGTTTATCTCTATTATTGTTTCAGTAAAGGAAAATTCAACAAAGAATCTACTTCAAATGACAGCGATAAGGAAAAATGTGAACTATGTGATAGTTTTACGATTTGTAAAAATATCGAAGATCCAACAAGAAAAGAGAAAATCCAGAATTATGTCTATTCGGTGCTACTAGATAATTTTAGTCTTTTCTACTCGGCTGTAATTTACACGAGCTTTTTCTTTTTCTTCAGTTCCATGATAACTTATTATTATTTCACGGCTTCTAAGGAAATTATTCCTTCATTTCAAAACAATTCCTGGATATCGTTCCTTTTTATCCTGAATTTAATTGTGTATATTTGGTTATATTTCAGACATTCAACTCTTGTCAAAAATGGGAATTTTAAAAAATATTTATCAGAATTGGCTATATATTCGATTGGTATTTTCTTTTTTTCCGTGGTGACGGCAATTTTTGGTTTATTTTTCCAAATTCCTCCATTCATTCAAATTACCGATACACCACAATTTTCACACCGTTTATTCGAACATTTGCAAATCATTCCGTCTGTTCCTTTATCTTGGATTGTAACTCTCTATACATTAGTTATAGGTTTGGTATTGCTTGAATTCTTTTTTTCCTCCAAATACGTTGAAAGCATTAATCGAAAATTAGATGAATTACTAATTTTGAAGTACAAAATTGATCGTTATCAGTTAGGTGTTTCTCCAAGTCTTAACGTTGAGAATGTCCTAAGAACACTATCGAAACAGAAAATCCATCCCCCTAATTATGTCATCGCCGGGGGGATTCTCTCAGTTCCAGTTCCCTTACAATTTGGTCGATGCGAGGAAACATTCTATTCATCTCTTGAAGATATACCGGTTGGAGAAATGGAAACGTTACAGAAATGAATAATTTATTGGTGAAGTTGCTGTCTGGATTTCGAGAGGTTTATACTTTATTAAATGGCTCGATGAATGGGATCAATCCGTTAATCAAAAGGGATCAACGATGGTGCGAAGGAGTAAGTGTACGATAATTTCAAGATCTTATCCTTTTTTTTGCTCTCGTAGAAAGATATTTCGTGATCAAACTTTTAAGATAAATATGAATGAAAATTTGTTATTTTTGCGATTTTGAAAATTATATTACCGATGACTTTTGCGAACGATGCGGTCAGAATATTAACGGAATAAGACACGAAATTTTTAACATCGCTGGCTTCATAAAACAAAATTATCAATTATATGCACTTTTTGGGATTTTAATTGCACTTTATGAATATTTAGTCAGGAAAGAAGCTCCATCAGACCAACTATATTTGGGAATATTCCCTCTAATTATTGCTTTTTATCTGATTTTGCATTTAACAAATAAAGCATCACTCATAATCAGATCAAGACAATGGCTAACTACTGAAGAATTAATTCGAAGAGAAAGCTCTTTTCAATTCATTATTTTTAGCGGATTTCACATCCTTTTAATTATCGCCCTATTGGTTAGTTTGCCAAAAGAAGTGAGAGACTACATGGGCTTTTTCTTGGGAATGTTCATTTTTCTTATATTTTTTTCAGCAAATTACACAAATGAACAATATCGAAAAACGTTTCACATATTGGTAGTGAGTATTTTTTGTTATGAATTGTTCATTTTCTTATTCATTATCATCCCTCTATTAGCACAAATTATTGACAGTGCATTTTTCGCGTTTTACTACACATGGTTTGCTCAAATTATTCTCTACCTTGCAGTGGGTGGATTTTTAGCATATTCATTGATTACCATCGGATATAACGCAATTTGCGGCCAATATATCCCATTTTTATCAATTCTTCAACAAGAAAGGGAAGCTGGGAATCGCATCTGGGAATTATTATTCGGGATTGATCTGCTCTTGGGGATAATCTTAACGATGGTTATTTTTTCACTCAAAGATCTCTATGCGGGGATTTTGTAAGATAGGAGAATTATTCAATGTCGTCAAAATCAGAATATAAAGGAAAATGGTGGATACCATCAAATGCTCCAAATGAAATTGATGGGACACTAAAAATTAATTCAGACGGAACCGGGTCATTAGATCTACGGGGAGAACTGATACAACGAGATTTTTCAGAATTTCCTCCAATAAGTGAGGACGTTGAGATAATATTAGGTCGGGCTTCTGATGGATCAAAGATTACTCTTAATAATTGTCATCTCCACGGTACAAGTCATAGTCCTGAAGGTTTTCCAACACAATCATTCATCATTCAAACAAATTTGTTTGACGTTCACTTCTCCTCAAAAGATGCGATCTCGTTTAGGAAAATAAAGATTGAATTCAAACACTTTGAATATTTGATAAAAAGCACGAGAATCCAAGTTAATAAACCCCTCCAAGACGCGAACATATTAACAATTAATAACGTGACGAATGAGAAAATTCCCTTTTTTTCTGTTGATGGTTTCAATATTGAGATCATTATTGATGTTCATCCGAATATCACAACATTTCCGAGAAGAAAAATCATCATTGAAGAAACACCATATATCTCGATTGAAACTGATATTGGAAGAAAACATGAGGATTTTTTGAAAATCATTGATAAACTTCAATATTTTTTTAGTTTTTGTTTGTCAAAAATTGTGTATCCGGTGAACGTTTATGCAGAATCTGAAGCTAGTATTTGGGAACCACCAGATGATTGGAACGTAAAAGATGACACCGGAGTGATCTATGAACCAATCCAAATTATTTCTCATTGGGTAGATTTGCCTGATCAGTCTCAGATAGAAGAAGTTGATCGAAACGAAATTTTATTCACATTAAACGATATTCGAGATAATTTTGATTTCGTCATGAATAAATGGTGGATCAAAAATGAGGTATTCAAATCAGTTTTTGACATATATTTTGGGACGATTTTCAATTCGAGAATGTATCTTGAGAATACGTATCTAAGTCTTGCTCAGTGTATCGAATCATATCATCGGAAATCTTCCCGATTTTTAGATTATCATATTCATCCAGAGGAATACGCGGAACGTATTGGGATATTGAAGAACTTTTTGAAAAATGAATTACAATTAACATCAAGTCAAAAAAAATCGTTAATTAGCACTTTAAAAATGGGGAATAGTCTGTCATTGGAGAATCGAATCCAACAACTTCTTATTACGTATCCAACGATAACACCATTTATCGCCGGAAGCGAGAAAAATTTTCCGAATACCATTGCTTTGAACCGAAATAATCTAACTCATTTAGATCCAAAGCCTGAAATAAAATATGCCACGTTTGAGGAATTAAATTTTTTTTATCAGTCCGAATGAGATTATTGCTAATTACAGTTTTTTTAGATGAACTCGGATTTGAAATCAAGAAAATCGAAAAAATTATTTTACGAGTTTCCCGTAGAAATGGATTAAAATAATTCATTCTCATCTGCTTTATATAATTGGAGTTTGATCTAAAGCAGAGTGTAGAATTTCTTTATTTACGTTGTATTTTTTCAAAATTGAATTTAACAGGTCCATTTTCCAAGAAGGAGATGATGGAGCGAGATAAATTTTCTCAATAAGGATATCCAAATCAACCGGGATAGACAATCCTTTGGGGAAGTTATCAAGAATTTCCTTTGACAATTCACCACCTTTTGGAAAAACAGAGGGTGGGAATGGAATGATAGCGCGTAATTCTCTTTCATGCTCAAAATTTTTTCTTTTATACAAAAGGGGTAAGGTAGCCCATTTTAACACATCAATCGTTTCAGAGGATTCAGGAGAGTAGTCAATATATTTGACTACCCCTATATTCTCAGTATTTTCGCCATCAACGTGGAAACAGTTGCATAATCTATTGAAGGTGGATTGAATTGCAACTCCCTTGTTGTCTTGAGCATAACTTGACCACAATAGGACCGATTCAATCGGATTCATATGAAAACAACAGACATATGCGATATTTCGAAAAAGATAATGATCTGAATACCATTCATGGGCTGACCCATCGTCAGAATACATCACATCAGATACACGCCCAAAATACTTGTTGAGATTTATTTGACCTTTCGACTGCGGTATTGATCCCTCTAATTGATCACTAAAATATTTCGCTCTTGAAAAAAATAGCGCACTTTTATCAATAATTGAAAGAAATTTCGGAATATCCAAATAACGCCATATTTTTATATCCTTATCCTCGGGTTGAGAAATCTTAGAAGTTTCAAGATACATTATCCATACTCTAATGAACCTACTCAAAAATTTTTGGTTTTGGAAATATTACGACCTATTCTGAAGTATTCAAATATTTTCAAGAGAGCGCGCCGCATAACGAAGCCATATGCTAGACCGTGAACGCGCAATTAAAACAGTGGCATTTTTAAGGATACCTATTCCCCACCAGAAAAGTGCGAGGGATGGGATTCTGGGCAACAAGTGCGATGCGCAAACAGCAAATTTTTGCTGAATTTAGAAACGAAAACTGATTTGAAATTATTTGTCACGCACGATAAATAAATATTTTCCTGAAATCGGTTCAGCAAAAAAATGATAAAAAACGTAGACCGCGCACAGTGTAAACTCATATTTTTTTCGAGACCTACGCTCAACGGGGCCCAAGCCCCTTGCCGCGTGGGCTTCCCCTCAGATATACAGAACAAAGCGAGCCGGTCCGCGTAGCATGTGCGAGTGCGCCGGAGGTGCATGAAGCGTGCGGAGCGGGGCGGCGATCTTCCCTCAGCTGATTAAGAGATATGAAGACGCTCGGTCATGTTCACTCGTCCTCGCTGATGCTCCGGCTCGCTTCACATCACCTCGCTGCTTTCCGGAGTTTCCGGTTGGTAGGATGACGCCCTTGGCTTGTCGCGTTGCTCCGGCGCCAGCGGCTGCCCCGGCCCGCTCCTCACACCATGCTTCGCATCGTGTTCGTCGCTGTTGATCGTACTCACGTTGCACGTTCAGTGACTCACTCGCACGACGCATCAGGGGCTCGGACTCGCCGCTGATGCGGCTCGTTACCTTCGCACCCTGAAGCGGTGCTCGTTCGGGCCACTGCGGCCACGACCCACCGCCCGCTTCGCTCCTCCCGCCCTCATGAGGGCGGGCAGTCATTAGGATAACCACGGGGTAAGGTTTCCGGTTGGGGGTGGGAGGATGCGAGCCGGAACACGGCGACCTTCGCCGTGTCGCGTGAGCATCGGGTGGGCAAGAGGAAGATCAGGACGGCTCAACAGGACCGGCACACGTCAGCGGTCCGGGCGGGAAGAAGGCGAGCCGGATACGGGACCGCTGGGCGGACCCGTCGCGTGAGCCTTCGGGGTGGGCCAACCTTTGCCAAGAAAGATAATGCCAGGCGTCGATATTGTACCAACCCGGGCAGGGCCTTTTGATTGGCATCATGGTGTCCCTGTCCGGGCCACCATTTTTACCAGTGCAGGAGGATTTTTTTCTTTATCCGGTGCAGCCACCAGATCAAACTTTTCCACATCCCAAAAATGGTTGATCGTTTTTTCCGGTACTCCCAGAGTTCGCGCCTGCTGATCATGGGATACCTCACTACTGGGTGGGGATCCCGCTCGGCAGCGGATCGCAGTGCCACGCGATCATATCAAGCCGGTGCCGTTCGGCGATCAGGTTGTCGAGCCCCTCCCATGCAGCCTTATCTGTCCACGACTTGATGATCTCATCGTGCCTGTAGCGGAGGTCCTGCGCTTCAGCCTGCAGCATGAAGGCCCGGCGTTCTATGACGGGTATCCGGGTTTCGATGCGTTCGAGTTCTTCGAGAACCTTGATTGGCATGGCATCATAAATCGAGGTCATGCCGTCACCCCGTCCGCCGCATCGGCCCCGGTTGCGCCGGAGGTGACCGGGGCAGAAACCCCGATCATGAAATCCGCTGCCTTCTCTGCCCTGCCCGCTGCATACATCACGAGATCGGCATCAGCCTTGATCGCCGTTGCCCAGTTCTGGAGATAGGCTGCCTGATTCTGGATGACAGCTGAGGAGTCGATGCCGGTAAGTGCTGCCAGGTATGCGCTCCCGATCTCGGCGACCAGTTCCTCGCGTCCGTAGGTATCGGACCCGAAGCAAACCGGATCGGTCTTCTTGAACCGGTCGAGCCGGGGCCCGGTGGAATGAATGCACTCGTGGAACATCGTCGCATAATAGTGCTCGGAGGTTCTGAACTGGCCGATCTCCGGGCAGGTGATAATATCCATCTGCGGGAGGAATGCGGCCCGGTCTCCTGCCGTGATTTTTATTGAGTGCCGGCCTGTATAGTCCTGAATGATGGTATCGCATCCGAGCAGGTGAGGATTCTCTTTCAGGTCCGGCAGTTTGTACCCTTTTTCTTTATAGTCTGTCTGGGCGACGTTGAAGACAACGAAGGCTTTCAGGAAACGGATCTGTTTTTTGTTCTCCGTCTCCTCGCCGTTCTTATCGGTCTTCGTCTCGGTCTTCACGGTCCGGCCTGCGTAGATAATCCCGGTGCCGTGCTCGCCCTTCTGGACCTGTAACCCTGCGGCAAGATACTGGCGATAGGTTGCCCAAAAGGGGAGGGGGTAGGAGCTGAGTCCGAGGATCAACCGGTTCAGCCCGGTGTATGCCCTGCCGCTGAAGAGGTTACGCGGGCCGTTCTCGGTCCACGGCTTCAGCCAGGGGATCTTTCCTTCAGAGAGTGCCTTTATGATCCTCTCGTTGATCTGCGCTTTTACGTCAGCCGCTTTCATGCTGTCGCCCCTGCCGGCTGGGTTGTGGTCATGGGTTGCATCGTCGAGACGTTCGCATATTTCCGCTCGCCCTTGAGCATTCCTTTTACTTGTGCGAGCGGGGAGACGTACTGCACATCGTTGATAGAGATTATCACCGCTTTGCCGGACCGGGTGATCCATGCTTTCCCGACCGGGGCCGCGTCCGCGTTTTTCATAACGTCCGAGATGTCATAGACTGACGCGGGCCAGTGGTCTTCGAGCCTGCGGACTTCTCCGGCGGGAATAACTGCCTGCATGGTCTTGACATCGATACGGACCGAGCTCTGATAGAGGCGGGCTGCCCCTATGTGCTCGAACTTTACATCTGTTTTTGTTGTTGGCATCATGGTGTTTTTCACCATACATCTATCGACGTTAGCGCTTATATGTCTCCGCCGTGCGCAGGGTGAAAGTAAAAGCGGTGCGTTGCCCGATTTGCGAAATAAGGCAATTGCGCAGAATTTAATTTTATTTTTACGCAAGGCCCGCCCAGGCACACAGCGCGACAGGCCGCTGATGCGTCCCG